>DATKHQ010000127.1:0-3761 GCA_035510175.1 Candidatus Sulfotelmatobacter sp.
CCATGCCTCGTCGGGGTCGTCGCGCACCGCCACGTATCCGGCATGCGTGCCATCGCCGACCGCCACGTCGAGCTTGTCCCTGTCGACGAACCGCCCGCGCAGCCAGACCGCCGCGAACGGCAGTGGCCGCGGCGGCGGCACGCCGAGGTCGAGGCGCATCGCGCGCATCCCCGGCGGAAGCCCGAGGGTGAACCCGGGCCCCGCGAGAACCTGCCAACCCGCAGAGGTCTCGTCCGCATCGCCGGCCGGTGGAAGGACCTCGGGAGGCTTGAGGGCGCCCGGCACCGGCGCGCCGGCGGACGCGTCCGTGACCTCCGCGCGGCGCGCGACGAACACGACCTCCTCGGTGAGGTCCGCGCGCGCGGGGCGCCCGAGCCCAGCATCGCCCGGAATTCCAAGCGCTCCCACGCGGCGGCCGGCGGCTTCCTTCTCGAGCCAGACGCAGGGGCGCTCTCCTGCAGCACTCGAGAGGACGGCATCGCGCGTCATCCAGCCGTTCGACTCACCCCTTCGCGCTCCCAAGGTCAGCCCCGCGAGCCTCGGCGCGCTCGCGGCCTCCCCGGCCGGAAGCTCGTAGAAGGCGAGAACGGTGTCGCCCGGCCAGCGGCGAACCTCGAGGAGCGGGGCCCCTTCCCCCTCCACCGAGGGGGCGGCGAACCATCGAACGTCGGTCCGCACCGTCAAACCCGGGCCGCGGAACTCGTACCCCGACGAGGCGGAGATCACCTCGGCGAGCGTCGCCGCGGCCCCCTTGGGGGCCGCGGCGCGGACCTTCGCAACGACCTCGTCCGGAAGATCGGAGAGCAGAGATGACGGCGAAGGCGCCGCGGCTCCCGCCCGCGCGGCGGCGGCGAGCGCCAACCCCCAGGCGCAAAGCCGCTTCACGCGACCGCCTGCCGGAGCAGCCCCGACTGCCAGGCGCGGAGCTCGGGAACCGCCCACGGATCCTCCCCGGCGACGATGCGCTTGGCCAGATCCTCGAGAAGCGCGCGCGAGGCGATCACGGCGGGCTCGAGGCCGAGGTCCTTCGCGATGCGATCGCGTCCCGCGCGCAGCCGGTCCGCCGCCGCGTCGACCGCGGGGTCGGACTCGGGCCTCGCGGCCTCCCGTCTCCGCGGCAGATCCTCCTCGGGACAGTCGAGCCCGCGACGCACGGCGGCCAGGAGGCCCGCGGCGTGGCGCCGGGCCACGGTCTCCGGCATCCCGGGAAGCCCCTCGAGTGCCCGTTGGGTCTCCGGTGCTGCGGTCGCGATCGCGAGCACGACCTCGTCGTGGAGCACGCGAAATGGAGGGCGGTCGCCCGCGCGCGCGACGCCGTCGCGCCACTGCCAGACCTCGCGCAGCAGCGCGAGCCCGCGCGGGGGGAGGCCCGGAGCCCCCTTGACGCGGCGGAACGGCTCCGGGTCCTCGGCGCGCCGATCGCGCCAGCGCACCGCCGTCAGACGCTCGCATTCCTCGTGGACCCACCCCAGGCGGCCGGCTCCGGCGAGGCGCTCTTCGAGCAGCGCGGCGAGAGCGTCGAGGTGCCGGACATCCTCGATCGCGTATTCCGCCATCCGAGGGGTGAGCGGACGCTTCGACCAATCGGCGCGTTGCGAGCCCTTGTCCAGACGGACGCCAAGGTGCGCCTCCAGCAGCGAGGCCAGGCCCAGCGCGCGCTCGCCGAGCAAGCGCGCCGCGATCATCGTGTCGAACAGACCCGCGATCTCGAACCCGAAATCGCGGTGGAGGATCCTCACGTCGTAGTCGGCGCCGTGCATCCGCTTGGGCCGCCCGGGGTCCGCGAGGACGCGCCCGATAGGCGCCGGGTCGAGTCCGGAGAGTGGATCGACGAGCGCCGCCGCCTCCCCGCAGGAGAGCTGCACGAGGCAGACCTTGTCGCGGTAGTGGTGGAAGGAATCCGCCTCGGTGTCCAGAGAGAGCGGGAGCGCGGGAAGCCTCGCGAGAAGGGATTCCAGGGCGTCGTCGGAGTCGATCCAGAGGGGCCCGGCCATCGCGCGAGGACCCTAAACGGCGGCTGCGGCAGCGTCAAGTCGGAGGATGACTCCGGAGCGGACCCGTTCGACACCCCGGGCGGGGCCGCGCTAGCATTCCCGGCCATCCGGCCTCCAGCCGGCCGCTGAAAGGATGACGATGAGCACGTCGACGGAACGGGACTCGCTCGCATCGCTCGGCCTCGACCACGCCCCCAAGATCCACAGGAACGACACCGCGCCGCGCCTCTACGAGGAGACCATCCGCCTCGGGACGGGACGGATCGCCGCGGGCGGGGCGCTCAACGTCGACACCACGCCGTACACGGGGCGCTCGCCCAAGGACAAGTTCGTGGTCCGGGACGCCTCGACGCAGGAGACGGTGGCGTGGGGTAGCGTGAACCAGCCGTTCGAGCCCGCGGCGTTCGACGCGCTCGCCGACCGGGTCGTCGCCCACCTCGCGTCCCGCGAGCTATGGGTCCAGGACCTGCGCGCGGGGGCCGATCCGAAGCAGCAGCTCCCGCTGCGCCTCGTGACCGAGAGCCCCTGGCACGCTCTGTTCGCGCGGAACCTGTTCCTCCGCGTCGAGGGGGCCGAGGCGCTCGCCGCGCACCGCCCCGACTTCCACATCCTCCACGCCCCGAGCTTCCAGGCGGAGCCCGCGCGCGATAAGACGCGCTCGGAGGCCTTCGTCGTGATCCACTTCGGCAAGCGCGTCGTCCTGATCGGCGGGACGCGCTACGCCGGCGAGATCAAGAAGTCGATCTTCACCGTGCTCAACTACCTGCTCCCGTTGCGCGGCGTGTTTCCGATGCACTGCTCCGCCAACGTCGGCAAGGACGGCGGCGTCGCCCTGTTCTTCGGGCTGTCGGGGACCGGGAAGACGACGCTCTCCGCCGATCCCGAGCGGCCTCTGGTCGGTGACGACGAGCACGGCTGGAGCGACGACGGTGTGTTCAACTTCGAGGGCGGGTGCTACGCGAAGGTCATCCGGTTGAACGCCGAGCACGAGCCCGAGATCTACGAGACGACCCGGACCTTCGGGACCGTGCTCGAGAACGTCGTGATGGACGACGCCGGCACCCTCGACCTCGACAGCGACGCCCGGACCGAGAACACCCGCGCGGCCTACCCGATCCACCAGCTCGACAACATCGTCGCCGAGGGGCGCGCCGGGCACCCGAGGGCGATCGTCTTCCTCACCGCGGACGCGTTCGGCGTGCTCCCGCCGATAGCACAGCTCACCCCCGAGCAGGCGATGTACTACTTCCTCTCCGGCTACACGGCCAAGGTCGCGGGGACCGAGCGCGGCGTGAAGGAGCCTCAGGCGACCTTTTCCGCCTGCTTCGGAGAGCCCTTTCTCCCGCTGCACCCGAACGAGTACGCCAAGATGCTCGGCGAGAAGATCCGGGCCCACCGTCCGACGGTCTGGCTGATCAATACCGGCTGGACCGCCGGTCCGTACGGCGTCGGGCACCGGATGGCGATCCCCTACACCCGCGCGATGATCCGCGCGGCGCTGTCGGGGGCGATCTCCGCGACGTCGCTCGTCACCGACCCGGTGTTTGGGCTGCGCGTGCCGAGCACCGTGCCCCACGTTCCCGCCGGCGTGTTGACGCCACGCGAGACTTGGGCGGACCGATCGGCGTACGATGCGCAGGCCGCGAAGCTCGCGGGGATGTTCCGCGAGAACTTCAAGCGGTACGCCGACAAGGTCGGCGAGGAGATCAAGTCGGCCGCCCCGAAGGGTTAGGGGCGGCGCCGGGGGTTCCCATGGTGCGACCCTCT
>DATKHQ010000128.1:0-9367 GCA_035510175.1 Candidatus Sulfotelmatobacter sp.
CGGAGCGCGCGGCCGGGGAGGCCGATTACGTGCAGGTCACCTCCGACCAGCTCGTCTACCGCGGCGCGGCGCACACCGCGGTGTACGACGGATCGGTGCGCGTGCGCCAGGCGGAAGGGTGGCTCGAGGCCCCGCGCGTGACCGCGCTCATGGCGAGCGAGGGCTCGGGCCTCAAGGAAGCCCGCGCGGAAGGCGGCGTGAAGTTCGAGTATCGCGCGCCGGGCGCTTCCGGCATTCCGAAGACCTCGACCGGCGAGGGCGACCGCGCAGTCTACGACACCGAGGCACGCGTCGTGCGCATCTTCGGCGACACGCGGCCCGCGACGGTTCGCGGAAGCGGCCCCGACGCGGGAACGACCGTGGGCCGGGTGTTACGCTACCAGCTCGACACGGGCGGTCTCGAGGTCGAATCCGGCGAGCGCGATCGCGCGACCATCAAGACGCCCAAGAATTGAGGAGCCGGATGGCGGAACCGGACAGCGCGACGACGCGGCCGAACGGAGCCGGGCTGCTCGGCGACTCTCTCAACAAGGCGTACCGCGGGCGAAAGGTCGTCTCGGAGGTGTCGGTGCGCATCGCCCCCGGCGAGGTCGTCGGCCTGCTCGGACCGAACGGGGCGGGAAAGACGACCTCGTTCTACCTGATCCTCGGCCTCGTGCCCGCCGACGGGGGTCGCGTGCTGCTCGACGGGCGCGACATCACCTCGTTCCCGATGTACCTGCGGGCGCGCGAGGGCATCGGGTACCTGCCGCAGGAGGCCTCGGTGTTCCGGCGGCTGTCGGTCGTGGACAACCTCCTCGCGGTTCTAGAGCTCAAAGGGCTCGATCGAGAGGCCGCGGCGACCCGCGCGGGCACGCTCCTCGAGGAGTTCGGCCTGGCGCACGTCGCGGGGACCCCGGGGTACGCGCTGTCGGGAGGCGAGCGGCGCCGCTGCGAGATCGCGCGCGCGATGGCGATGGCGCCGCGGTACATGCTCCTCGACGAGCCGTTCGCGGGAATCGACCCGATCGCGGTCGGCGAGCTGCAGCGGATCGTCACCGGGCTCAAGACGCGCGGGATCGGCGTGCTGATCACCGACCACAACGTCCGCGAGACTTTACAGATCGTGGACCGAGCCTACATTATCAGCCAGGGTAGAATCTTCAGGCACGGAACGCCTTCGGAATTGGCGGACGACGCAGACGTCCGGCAGGTTTATCTCGGCGAGCGGTTCCGGCTGGACTGACCGGGAAGACGGTCGGGAGAACGGGCGAAGCGATGGGTCTCGAGCAAAAGCTCAGCGTGAAGATGAGCCAGCGGCTCATCATGACGCCCTCGCTGCAGCAAGCGATCAAGCTCCTCCAGATGTCCAAGCTCGAGGTGGTGGAGGAGATCCAGCAGGAGCTCACGGAGAATCCGGTGCTCGAAGAGGCGCTCGACGAGGGCCCCCCCGCCGAGCGCACGGAAAGCTCCGAGGCGCCCGAAGCGCCGGCTCCCGCGGCCGCCACCGAGGCCGCCGAGGCCGGAGAGGCCCCGGAGGCGGAGGCGCCTGCCGCAGATCCGTTCGAGGACATCGACTACGAGTCGTACTTCCAGGACGTCGAGGGGAACTACACGCCCCGGGCCCCGCTCGACACCGGGGAAGAGCTTCCGTCGTTCGAGAACACGCTCAGCAAGCCGCAGGACCTCGCGGCCCATCTCGAATGGCAGCTCGGGATGACCGCGGCGTCGGAGCGCGTCAAGGAGATCGGCCTCGCGATCATCGGGAACCTCAACGAGGACGGGTATCTGCGCGCGAGCCTCGATGAGATCGCGCAGATGGGCGCTTACGCGCCCGACGAGGTCGCGCGGACGCTCGCGCTCGTGCAGGGGTTCGATCCGTCGGGCGTCGCCGCGCGCGACCTGGTGGAGTGCCTGACGCTGCAGCTGCGGCACCTCGGCGAGGACGGGACCGTCGCCGAGACGATCGTCCGGTTCCACATGGACAAGCTCCAGAACCGCCGGTTCAAGGAGCTCGCCGACCTCCTCGCGGTCGACCTCGAGGACCTCATGGCGGAGGTCGAGATCATCCGCGGCCTCGATCCGCGTCCCGGGCAGAAGTACAACGCCGAGACCAGCCGGTACGTCGTCCCCGACGTCTACGTGGTGAAGATCGACGACGACTACCAGGTGATGCTCAACGAGGAGGGGCTGCCGCGCTTGCGCATCAGCCCGGTCTACCGACGGATGGTCGAGCGGGGCAGCTCCGAGGCCGCCGACGCGAAGGATTACGTCCGCAACAAGCTGCGCTCGGCCTTCCGGCTGATCAAGAGCCTCGAGGAGCGGCAGCGCACGATCTTCAAGGTGGCCACGTCGATCGTCAAGCACCAGCGGGACTTCCTGGATTTCGGGATCGAACGGTTACGCCCGCTCGTCCTGAAGGACGTGGCCGACGACATCGGGATGCACGAGAGCACGGTCAGCCGGGTCGTCAACAACAAGTACATGCACACGCACCGCGGTCTCTTCGAGATGCGGTTCTTCTTCCACAGCGGCATCGCCTCGACGCACGGGGGCGAGAGCGTCTCCTCGCTGACGGTCAAGGAGCGCATCCGGAAGCTGATCGCCGCGGAGGACGCGAAGCATCCGCTCTCGGACGCGGCGATCGTGAAGCTTCTGACGGGCGAGGGGCTGCAGATCGCGCGCCGCACGGTCGCCAAGTACCGGGAGGAGCTCAAGATCCCGTCGTCGTCGAGCCGGAGAGTCGGGGTGGTCTGATCCGGTCCAGGAGGTCCCATGCACATCGACATCACGGGGCGGCAGGTCGCGATCACGCCCGCGCTCCGCAAGTTCGCCGAGGAGAAGCTCGCCAAGCTCGAGCGGCTGCTCGACGGGCCGCTCGAGGTCCACGTCGTCCTGGCGGTCGAGAAGCACCGTCACCTGGCCGAGATCCAGGTCAAGTCGCGCACCGCGCTGCTGTCGGGCATGCGCGAGACCGGCGACCTGTACGCCTCCATCGGCGACGTCGCCGCGAAGCTCGAGCGGCAGGCGCTCAAGCACAAGGAGAAGATGCGCAGCCACAAGAAGCGGGCCGCGCGCAAGGGAGAGGCCGCCGAGGCCCCCTCGCGCGCTGCGGCGCCCGCGCGCGCGCGTCCCAAGGCAGCCCCGGCGGCCGCGGCACCCGCATCCGCTCCGAAGCGTCGGGTCTTCCGCAGCGAGCGTTACCGGCTGAAGCCGTTGACGACCGAGGACGCCGCCCTGGAGCTCGAGGCAGCGGGGGATGAGATCCTGGTCTACCGGGATGCGAGCACCTACCGTGTGAACGTCGTCTACCGGAGGAAGGACGGCCACTTCGGGGTGATCGATCCCGAGTTCTAGCGGGCGGCGCGTTCCTTGACCCCGTGCGCCGCTCCTGGTAAGTTCTTGCGCTGTAACACTTGGCGCGAGCGGGGGCGTCGCGCGGGAGACCTTCCATGAGCAAGCGGGACGAAACGATCCCGGCGGGAAGCCGTTCCCGCGAGGACTGGGAGGCCCGCACGCTCGGCCCCACGGTCGACAGGACTCCGGAGCGCCCGGTCGGCTTCACGACCGTCTCGGACCTGCCGATCGCGCGCTTGTACTCCCGCGAGGACCGCGGCCCGGGCTGGTCCGAAGGAACGAAGCTCGGGTATCCCGGCGAGTTCCCGTTCACCCGGGGCATCCACCCGACGATGTATCGCGGCCGGCTCTGGACGATGCGCCAGTTCGCCGGGTTCGGGTCCGCCGAGGACACCAACGCGCGCTTCCTCTACTTGCTGGAGCACGGCCAGACGGGCCTTTCGACCGCGTTCGACCTCCCGACGCTGATGGGGCGGGACAGCGACGACGCGCTCGCGCGCGGGGAGGTCGGCAAGGAAGGGGTGGCCGTCGACTCTCTGGCCGACATGGAGATCCTCTTCCGGAACATCCCGCTCGACCGGGTGTCGACGTCGATGACGATCAACGCCCCGGCGGCGGTGATCTTCTGCATGTACCTCGCGGTCGCCGAGAAGCAGGGCGTTCCGATCGCCTCGCTGCAGGGGACCCTGCAGAACGACATCCTCAAGGAGTACATCGCGCAGAAGGAGTGGATCTACCCGCCGCGCCCGTCCATGCGCATCATCACCGACCTCATGGCGTTCTGCAGCCGCGAGGTCCCGAAGTGGAACACGATCTCCATCTCCGGCTATCACATCCGCGAGGCCGGGTCGACGGCCGTCCAGGAGCTCGCGTTCACGCTCGCGGACGGCATGGCCTACGTGCAGGCCGGAATCGACGCGGGACTCGCGGTCGACGACTTCGCGCCGCGGCTGTCGTTCTTCTTCAACTCGCACAACGACCTGTTCGAGGAAGTCGCCAAGCTGCGCGCCGCGCGGCGCATCTGGGCCCATGCGATGCGGGACCGGTTCGGGGCGAAGAATCCGCGATCCTGGATGCTGCGCTTCCACACGCAGACCGCCGGATGCTCGCTCACCGCGCAGCAGCCCCTGAACAACGTCGCGCGGGTCACGATCCAGGCCCTCGCCGCGGTCCTCGGGGGCACGCAGTCGCTGCACACGGACTCCTTCGACGAGGCGCTGGCGCTGCCGACCGAGAACGCCGTGACCGTGGCGCTGCGGACGCAGCAGATCCTCGCCGAGGAGTCCGGCGTCGCGAACACGATCGATCCGCTCGGCGGCTCGTACTTCGTCGAGGCGCTCACCGACCGGGTCGAGCGCGACGCGCTCGCCTACATCGAGCGGATCGACGCCCTGGGAGGGATGATCGCCGCGATCGAGCGGGGGTTCCCGCAGAAGGAGATCGCCGACGCCTCCTACCACTACCAGCGCCAGGTCGATCGCGGGGAGAAGACGATCGTCGGCGTCAACCGCCACGCGCTCCAAAGGGAGCCGAAGACCGAGATCCTCAAGATCGGAGAGGACGTCGAGCGCGCGCAGCTCCGGCGCCTGGAGAAGGTCAAGACGGAACGCGACGCGTCGCGTCTTGCGGCCGGTCGCGCCGCCCTGCGGCGGGCCGCGGAATCCGGGGAGAACCTCATCCCCCCGATGCTCGAGTGCGTCCGCGCCTACGGCACGGTCCAGGAGATCAGCGAGACGCTGATCCCGGTGTTCGGGACGTACCGCGAGGTCTCGGTCCTGTGAGCCAGGCGGCGGGTCCGGCCGGACCGGGCGGGGAGCGCAGGCTGCGGCTCCTCGTGGGGAAGGTCGGCCTCGACGGGCACGACCGCGGCGCGAAGATCATCGCGCGCGCTTTCCGCGACGCCGGCTTCGAGGTCGTCTACACGGGATTGCACCAGACCCCCGAGCAGGTGGTCTCGACCGCGATCCAGGAGGACGTCGACGCCGTGTCGCTCTCGATCCTCTCCGGCGCGCACAACTACCTCTTTCCGCGGGTGATCGAGCTGCTGCGCGAGCGCGGAGCGGCCGACATCGCGGTGTTCGGCGGCGGGATCGTTCCGGACGAGGACATCGCGGGGCTCAAGCGCTCCGGCGTCCTCGAGATCTTCACGCCGGGCACGAACACCGAGCAGGTGATCGAGTGGGTGAAGCGAAACGTCAGGCCGCGGTCGCTCGAGCCGGGCCGGTAGGCGGGCCGACCATGCCGCGCACGCTCCTGCTCGCCGACGACAGCCTGACGATCCGCAAGGTGGTCGAGCTGACTTTCGGCGACACCGATATCCGGGTCGAGTCGGTCGGCTCGGGAAGCGAGGCGATCGACCGGTTCGCCGCGGTGCGTCCGGACGTGGTCCTCGCCGACGTGGTGATGCCGGGCCCCTCCGGCTACGCGGTCTGCCGTGCGGTGAAGTCCTCCGATCACCCTGTTCCCGTGCTCCTCCTCGCGGGGACGTTCGAGGCGTTCGACCCGGAGGAGGCCCGTGCCTGCGGCGCCGACGGCCACCTCACGAAGCCGTTCGATTCGCGGACGCTCGTCGAGTGGGTGGGAAACCTGCTCGCGCCGAAGCCGGTGCTGGTCGAAGAGCCGGTCGAAGACCCGGTCGTAGACACAGTCGAGGAACCGGTGGACGAGCCCGCCGAGGAGCCCGTTGTCGCGTCGCCCGCCGAGCCGGCTCCCACGGCCGACGCGGACATCGAGGCGATCTTCGAGGATCTCGCCGCGCCCGGGAGCGTGGCCGCGCTCGATGCCGCGCCCGGCCCGCCGGCAGCAGCTCCGGAGACCGCTTGGGAGCCCGCTCCCGGAGCACCGGATCCCGCAGCCTCCTCCCGTCCCGCGATCGCGCTGAGCCCCGCCGAGATCGATGCGATCGCCCGCGCGGTGGTCGAGCGCCTGTCGGACAGGATCCTGCGCGAGATCGCGTGGGACGTGGTGCCCGATCTCGCCGAGGTCATCGTACGCGAGCGGCTCCGCGAGCTCGAGCGCGAGCCGTAGCAGATCCGAATCGGGCAAGAATGATCCGTTCCGGGACCCGGTGCCTTCGGGTCCCCCGAGGCGCCGATGTCGATCGAGAAGGAGTTCCTCCCCGAGGCCGTCGAGGGCCGGTGGGTGCGCCGCTTCGCGGAGGACGGGATGTTCCGCGCGGGCGCCGATCCCGCGCGACCGCCGTTCTGCATGGTCATCCCGCCGCCGAACGTCACCGGAAACCTGCACATGGGTCACGTGCTCGTCTACACGCTCCACGACATCGTTGCGCGCTGGCGCCGGATGCGGGGCTTCGACGTGCTGTGGCTTCCGGGAACCGACCACGCGGGGATCGCGACGCAGACAGTCGTCGAGCGCGCGCTCGCGAAGGAGGGGATCGACCGTCAGACCCTCGGCCGTGAGCGTTTCGTCGAGCGCGTGTGGGACTGGAAGGCCCGCTACGGGTCGCGCATCATCGAGCAGCTCAAGGGCCTCGGCGCCTCGTGCGACTGGTCGCGCGAGCGCTTCACGATGGACGAGGGGCTCTCCCGCGCCGTCCGCGAGGTGTTCGTCCGCCTGTACCGCGAAGGGCTGATCTACCGGGACCGCTACATCGTCAACTGGTGCCCGCGTTGCCAGACCGCGCTGTCGGACCTGGAGACCGTCCACGAGGAGGTCCACGGCAAGCTCTGGACGATCCGCTATCCCTTCGCCGAAGGGAACGGGCGGGGGATCCAGGTGGCCACGACGCGACCCGAGACGATGCTCGGGGACACCGGGGTCGCGGTGCACCCCGGCGACGACCGCTATGCCGCCGCGATCGGGCGCCTGGTCCGGGTCCCGCTCACCGACCGGACCGTGCCGGTCGTCGCGGACACCTTCGTCGACCCGAAGTTCGGCACCGGAGCGGTGAAGATCACCCCGGCGCACGATCCCGCCGACTTCGCCGCCGGGCGCCGGCTCGGCCTGCCGGAGCTGGCGGTCCTCGACGCGCACGGCAAGATGACCGCCGCGGCGGGGGAGTTCGCCGGTCTCGACCGTTTCCAGGCACGCAAGCGGATCGTCCAGCGTCTCGAGGAGCAGGGGCTGCTCGTCGAGGTGAAGGATCACGACCACGCGGTCGGCCACTGCCAGCGCTGCGGCACGGTGGTCGAGCCGCTCGTCTCGATGCAGTGGTTCGTCCGCGTCGCTCCCCTGGCGGCCGAGGCGATCCGGGCGGTCGAGGACGGCCGCACCGTGATCGTCCCCGACTCGTGGACGAAGGTCTACTTCGAGTGGATGCGGAACATCCACGACTGGTGCATCTCGCGGCAGCTCTGGTGGGGGCACCGCATCCCGGCCTGGTACTGCGATCCCTGCGGGACGATCGAGGTGTCGGAGGAGGACCTCACGCGGTGCTCACGGTGCGGAGGCGCGCTGCGGCAAGATCCGGACGTCCTGGACACCTGGTTCTCCTCCGCGCTCTGGCCGTTCTCGACGCTCGGCTGGCCCGACCGGACGCCGGATCTGGCGCGCTACTACCCGACCACGCTGCTGATCACCGGCTTCGACATCCTGTTCTTCTGGGTGGCCCGGATGATGATGCTCGGCCTGAAGTTCATGGGAGACGTCCCGTTCCGGACCGTCTACATCCACGGTCTCGTGCGGGATGCCGAAGGCCAGAAGATGTCGAAGTCCAAGGGGAACACGATCGACCCCGAGGACGTCGCGAAGCGGTACGGGACCGACGCCGTGCGCCTGACGATGGCGATGCTCGCCGCCCCCGGGAACGACATCCCCCTCTCGCCGGAGCGCATGGAGGGGTACCGCGCGTTCGCCAACAAGCTCTGGAACGCGAGCCGCTTCGTCCTTCTCCGCCTGGGCGACCAGCCTGCGCGCGCGGCCTATGCCGCCGACGAGGTGACGCTCGTGGACCGCTGGATCCTCTCCCGCGCCCATCGGGTCATCGACGAGGTGGACCGCGCCCTCGAGCAGTTCCGGTTCGACCGGGCGGCCGACACGCTGTACCACTTCGCGTGGCACGAGTTCTGCGACTGGTACATCGAGCTCGTCAAGCCCGACCTCATCTTGGCCGACGGCGACGGAGCGGGTCCGGCGTCCCGCCGCGCCGCCGTCGCCCGGGCCGTGCTCCTCGATGTGGTCGACATCGTGCTCCGCCTCCTCCACCCGATCATGCCGTTCCTCACCGAGGAGCTGTGGGAGAAGTTCCCGCACGACGGTACGGCCCTGTCGACCGCGGCCTGGCCGCGCTCCGACGAGCGGCGCTTCGACCCCGACGCGGAAGCCGCGATGGAGACACTGCAGGAGCTCGTGGTGAAGATCCGGAACCTGCGCGCCGAGGCGGGGATCGATCCCGGAAAGCGCATCGACGTGCTCCTGCTCGCGGCCTCGCCCGGGGACCGCGCGCTCGTCGCCGAGCAGGCGGGCCTCGTCAAGGCGCTCGTCCGCGCCGGCAGTGTCACGGTCGTGGACGCCTTCCCCGCGGGGCTCGTCGCCGCGCGCGGCGTCGTGCGCTCCCTCGAGGCCGCGATCCCGCTCGAGGGGCTCCTCGACCTCGACGCGGAGCGCGACCGGCTCACGCGCGAGCTGGCCAAGATCGACCGCGAGGTCGAGGTCCGGAACCGGAAGCTCGCGAACGAGTCGTTCCTCGAGCGGGCGCCGGCGGCGGTGGTCGAGAAGGAGCGCTCGATCCAGCAGGAATTCCTCGACAAGAAGCGTCGGATCGAGTCGACGCTCGCGACGCTCGGCGGAGGCGGGGCGGCGCGGTGACAGCCCCGCTCGACGCCGACACGTGCGCGCGCGCGGTCGCCTCGGCGCTCGCGGAGGATCTGGGCGAGGCGGGGGACGTGACCAGCCTCGCCGCGATCGACGCCGGGACTGCAGCCTGCGCCTCGTTCGTCGCCCGCGAGGCGATGACGGTCGCGGGGCTCGACGTCGCGCGGGAAGTCTTCCGTCAGCTCGATCCCGCCGTGCGCTTCGACGCGCGCGCCCGCGACGGCGAGCGGGTGGACGCGCGTCGCGTCGTGGCGACGGC
>DATKHQ010000129.1:0-4270 GCA_035510175.1 Candidatus Sulfotelmatobacter sp.
GGCACGGGCCGCACCAGGAGGCCCAGAAGTCGAGCAGCACCACGCGGCCCCGGGTCCCCGCGAGATCGAGCGTCCCGCTGCTCGTCAGAGTCAACGTGACGGCCGGGAGTCGCGGAAACCACATCGGCGCGAGCAGCGGCGACTCGCTCACGCCCGCCGGGTGGGTCTCGCGGGCGATCGACGCCTGCCAGCCGGGCGCGCCGTCGGAGCGCACCCAGGTGATGCGATCGGCGTCGGCGGGTGAGGGAGCGGCGACCACGGCGGGGCCCGCCGCGAAGGAGAGGACGGTGAGGAGCGCGGCGCCGCGGACGAGACGGGACATGGAACTCAGTCTACCGGTACAACCGCCGCGCCGCCGCGACGGGCGCTCGCGGCCCGTCAGGGATGCGCGTTCGTCGCACGCCAGCTCGAGTAGATCTCGATCGCGCGCGACGTTTCGATCTCGACGAAACGCCGGTAGACCTTCTGGCGCTCGGGATCGATCTGGTAGGTCTGCTGCCGGAAATCGAAATTGACGACGTGCTGCTTGGGGTCGGGCTTCGCCGACGCCTTGGTCCGTGGCACCTTCTTCTCCTCCTCACCCGTTCGGCTGCCGGAAGGCCGACAACCCGGAATCAAGGTAGCACCGCCGGCGACGTGCCGCGCGATTTTGCTCGGCCGTATTGAGGACCTCCCCCGTCTCGGCAAAGTCCGCCATATTGGCCGACATCGCCTCATCATCTATAGAATCGGCCGCGTGAAGGCCGCGGCGAACCAGAAGCGGATCCTCGTCCTCGAGCCGGAACGGGAGCAGGCCGAGCGGATTCGCAGCATCCTCGCCCGGTCCGGATTCGCCGCCACCCTCGTGACCAGCGGGCGGCAAGCGCTCGACACCAACGAGCGGCGCCCGCACGATGCGGTGCTGCTCGATCTCGAGCGCGCCGTCCGCGAGAAGCTCCTCGACGCATTCCGGACGCAGGCGCCCACGACGCCGCGCCTCGTGCTCGCGGCTCCGGGGGCGATCGGCGAGGCGGTGCGGATGCTGCGGGAGGGGGCGGACGACTACGTCGTGCGGCCCCCGGACGTCTTCGAGGTACGCACCCGGCTCGTCCGGCTCCTCGAGCGCAGCGACCTCGACTCGCGCTTGGCACTCCTCCAGGACGAGGTCTCGAAGGTCCACTCCGACAAGCGTCTCGTCGCCCGGTCGGCCGCGATGCGCGCCGTCGTCGACCGCATCGTGCGCGTCGCCCCGCTCCGCTCGACCGTGCTCATCCACGGTGAGAGCGGGGTCGGCAAGGAGCTGGTCGCGCGCGCGATCCACGTCAACTCGCCGCGTCGGACGTTCCCGTTCCTCGCCATCAACTGCGCCGCCATCCCGGTCCACCTGATCGAGTCGGAGCTGTTCGGCCACGAGCGCGGCGCCTTCACCGGCGCGCACGCCCGCACGCGGGGAAAGTTCGAGATCGCGGACAAGGGCACGCTGTTCCTCGACGAGATCGGGGAGACCGACCTTCAGACGCAGGCGAAGCTGCTGCGCGTCCTCGAGGAGAAGCAGTTCATGCGCGTCGGCGGGGTGACGAGCCTGAGCGTCGACGTGCGGGTGATCGCGGCGACCAACGCCGACCTCGAGGCGATGGTGGAGCACGGCTCGTTCCGGCGCGATCTGTACTACCGCCTCAAGGTGGTCGGCATCCCGGTCCCCCCGCTGCGCGAGCGCCGCGCCGACATCCCCGAGCTCGTCGAGGCGTTCCTCGACGATCTCTCCCGCGCGAACGCGGTGCCCCGGAAAGACGTGACGCCGGACGCGATGGAGGCGCTGGAGTCGTACCGCTGGCCCGGGAACGTGCGCGAGCTGAAGAACATCCTGGAGAGCGTGCTCGTCGGCAGCCCCGGCGACTCGATCGGATCGTCGGACCTCCCGCCGAGCGTGCTGCGGGAGCGCGTCGCGACGCCGCGGCCGGCCTTCCCCCTGGGCACCACGATCGCGCAGATGGAGCGGGACCTGATCCGCTCGACCCTCGAGGCGACCGGCGGGAACCGGACGCACAGCGCGCAGCTGCTGGGAATCGGCGTCCGCACGCTCCAGCGGAAAATCGGACACTTCCGCCTGGACATCGCCAGCCGTCGGCGGCGCCCGAGAACCCGCGCCAAGCTCGGCTGAGGCGCCGGCGGGCTCGGTTCGGCCGAACCACGCCGGCGGCGTCACGGATTTGTCACCCGGTTCCCCGAGACTTATCCTTCCCCGGCACGGGGTGATGGTGCCCTAGAGGTCGCAATGGCGGAAATCGACGATCGTCTTCGGGCCGCCGCGGCCGACCTCGACTCTCCGCTCCTCTACGTCAATCGCGAGCTCGCCCTGCTCGAGTTCCAGAAGCGGGTGCTCGAGGAGGCCCGCGACCCTCGCGTGCCGCTGCTCGAGCGCGCCAAGTTCCTGTCGATCGTCGATTCGAACCTGGACGAGTTCTACATGATCCGCGTCGCCGGGCTCAAGCAGCAGGTCGCGGCCGGCGTGCAGGAGAGCGGTCCCGACGGCATGTCCCCGGCCGACCAGCTCGACGCGGTGCGCAAGACCGCGGTGGCGATCGCGGCGGACGCCCGCCGGGTCTGGCTCGAGGAGGTCCGGCCCGCGCTCGCCGCGGAGCGGATCTTCGTCCTGGACCACGACGCGCTCGAGATCGAATCTCGGATGAAGCTGCGGGCGTACTTCGAGGAATCGGTGTTCCCCGTGCTCACGCCGCTCGCGGTCGATCTCTCCCGGCCGTTCCCCCACATCTCGAACCTCAGCCTGAACCTCGCGGTCCAGGTGCGGGATGCCTCGGGTCAGGAGCACTTCGCCCGCGTCAAGGTCCCGCAGACCCTGCCGCAGCTCGTCCACGTGCCGCGCTCGGACGGAACCTCGAGCTGGACCTTCGTCCCGCTCGAGCAGGTCGTCGCGGCGAACCTCGACGCCCTGTTCCCCGGGATGGAGATCGTCGAGGTGCACCCGTTCCGCGTGACGCGCAACGCCGACCTGGTCATCCAGGAGATCGAGGCGGACGACCTCCTGGAGACGATCGAGGAAGGGGTCCGGCAGCGGCAGTTCGGCTTCGTGACGCGCCTGATGGTCGAGGCGACGATGCCGCCGCGCATTCTCGACGAGCTGCTGATCAACCTCGAGGCCGACCGCGCCGACGTGATGAGGGTCGAAGGCCCGCTGGCCCTCGCCCACCTCGCGGCGCTGCTTTCGGCGGACCGGCCGGATCTGAAGGAGCCGACGCTGCTCGCCCAGGCGCCCCGCGCCCTCGAGGGGAAGAACACCGACATCTTCGCCGCGGTCCGCGCCGGGGACATTCTCCTGCACCACCCGTTCGACTCGTTCGTGCCGGTGATCGACTTCCTCCGGAATGCCGCGATCGACCCCGACGTGCTGGCCATCAAGATGACCCTCTACCGGGCCGGCCGGAACGCGCCGGTCGTCAAGGCGCTCCTCGACGCCCGCGAGGAAGGCAAGCAGGTCGCGGTCCTGGTCGAGCTGAAAGCCCGGTTCGACGAGGAGCGCAACATCGAGTGGGCCAGGGCGCTTGAAAGCGAGGGCGTCCACGTCGTCTACGGCCTGCTCGGCCTCAAGACCCACTCCAAGATCGCGCTCGTGGTCCGGCGCGAGGGGGACCGGATCCGCCGGTACACCCACCTGTCGACCGGCAATTACAATGCCGTCACCGCGCAGGCGTACACCGACCTCGGCCTGCTCACCTGCGACGAGGCGATCGGGGCGGACGCCACCGACCTCTTCAACTACCTGACCGGATACTCGGCCAAGACCGACTACCGGCGCCTCTCCGTGGCCCCGATCAACCTCCGCGAGCGGATCGCGGGGCTGATCGAGCGGGAGATCGAGCACCAGCGCGCGGGCAGGCCCGGCCACCTCATCCTCAAGATGAACGCCCTGACCGACCGCCGGATCATCCGCCAGCTCTACCGGGCTTCGCAGGCGGGGGTCAAGGTGGACCTGATCGTCCGCGGGATCTGCGGCCTCCGCCCCGGCATCGAGGGGGTGTCCGACACCATCCGGGTGGTCTCGATCGTCGGTCGATTCCTCGAGCATTCCCGGATCTTCTGGTTCCGGAACGGCGGCGACGAGGAGGTCTTCCTCGGAAGCGCCGACCTGATGCCGCGGAACCTCAACGGCCGCGTCGAGGTGCTCTTCCCCATCGGCGATCCGCGGCTCGTCAACGTGCTCCGCGAGGAGATCGTCGCCGCCTACCTCGCCGACAACGTGAAGGCGCGCGCGATGAACGCCGACGGGGGCTAC
>DATKHQ010000130.1:0-2317 GCA_035510175.1 Candidatus Sulfotelmatobacter sp.
GCCGCGTACGACTTCGTCTTCGCGGTGGCGATCCTCGGATTCACCCGCGCGGCGGCGCGATGGCTCGGTCTCGCGGTTCCCGAGGACCCCGTCTACCTCGCGCTGTGCGGGGTGCTACTGACGATCCTCGCCGGGGTCTACGCCCTCGCCGCGCTCGACCCGCGACGGTACGCGGGTGTCGCTCCGTTGTCGGCCGCGGGCCGCACGCTCGGCTTTCTCCTGTTCGTCTGGGCGTGGCGCGGAGGCCGTCCCGAGGCGTTCCTGGCCCTGGCGTCCGCCGACCTCGCTCTCGCCGCTGTGACCGTGCTGGCGTGGGCGCGCGCACGGAACGCGGAACCTTGACCGTCCTATCGCCCCTCCCTATCCTTCCGCCACGCGATGAACGGATTGCTGCGGAGCTGGCTCGTTGCGCTCGGGGGCATGACGCTTCTGTCGGCGGACGGGATCCGGCAGGCCTTCCGCCGCCCGTTCGAGCGGGCGCTCTGGCTGGAGCAGCTCGAGCACCTCGGCGTGCAATCCATCACGATCACGAACGTGACCCTGCTGTTCACGGGGATGGTCCTCGCGGTGCAGACGGCGTACTCGCTGGCGTCCTACGGCGGGCAGTCGTTCGTCGGCAACCTGCTCGGCTTGGCGATCGTGCGCGAGCTCGGGCCGGTCCTGACGGCGCTGATGGTCGCGGGGCGCGTCGGAGCCGGGATCACGGCGGAGCTGGGCTCGATGGCCGTCACCGAGCAGGTGGACGCTTTGAGGGTGCTCGCGGCGAGCCCGACCAAGAAGCTCGTGGTCCCGCGTGTCGGGGCGCTGGTGATCGCGCTGCCGCTGCTCACGGTCCTCGCGGACGCCATCGGGCTGTTCGGCGGCCTCGTCATGGCGGTCACGCAGATCGGCCAGCCGCGGGCGTACTTCGTCAGCCACATCCTGCTGGCGCTGACCGTGTACGACGTCGTCAGCGGCATCGGCAAGACGTTCTTCTTCGCGTTCTTCATCGGCATCATCGCCTGCTACAACGGGCTCAACGCGACCGGCGGCGCGGACGGGGTCGGAAAGGCGACGACCAACACGGTCGTCGTCGCCTCGATCGCCGTGATCATCTCCGACTTCTTCCTCACGCAGATGTTCCTGATGTTCTGAGGGCACTCTTGGGCGACGCATTCCTACGCTTCCGGGCCGTCGAGAAGACTTTCGAGGCAAAGCCCGTTCTCCGCGGCGTCGATCTCGACGTCGACCGCGGCGAGACCTGCGTCGTCCTCGGGGGCAGCGGCTCGGGGAAGTCGGTGCTGCTGCGGCATGCCGTCGGCCTCCACAAGCCCGACCGTGGGGAGGTCTGGGTGGACGGCGTCGAGATCTCCCACCTCGACGAGGACGAGCTGCTCGAGACGCGCAAGAAGGTCGGCATGCTGTTCCAGGCGGGGGCGCTGTTCGATTCCATGACCGTGCTCGAGAACGTCGCGTTCGCCCTTCACGAGCACACCGACCGGAGCGAGGAGGAGATCGAGGCCCGCGTGCGCGAGGTGCTCTCCCTCGTGGAGCTCGACCGGATCCTCGATCTGATGCCGGCCGACCTCTCCGGCGGGATGCGCAAGCGCGTGGCGCTCGCCCGGGCGATCGCGCTGGCGCCGCGTGCCATCCTGTACGACGAGCCGACGACCGGGCTCGACCCGATCACGGCGAACACGATCAATCACCTCATCCGGAGCCTGCAATCGAAGCTCGGCGTCACCTCGATCGTCGTGACCCACGACATCCACTCCGCGTTCACGGTCGGCGACCGGATCGCGTTCCTCCACGAGGGCAAGATCCGCTTCCACGGGAGCGTGGACGAGGCGAAGGCCGCGACGGAGCCCGTGCTCCGCAATTTCCTCCAGGGAGGCGGATATGCCTAGGTCCTCGGGGCGCGAGGCGACGGTGGGGGCGTTTCTCGCCCTTTCGCTTATCGTCCTCTCGGTCGGCGTGATGGCCGTGGGCGGCGAGTCGCGCCTGTTCTCCCGCAAGGCGACCTACCGCGCGATCTTCGCGTCGACCGACGGGCTGATCGTCGGATCGCCAGTCAAGATGGGCGGCGTGCTGGTCGGCACCGTGACCGAGCTGCGCCTGTCGACCGATCCGGCGGCCGCGGGCGTGGAGGTCGCGCTCGGCGTGCAGCGCGCCTACGCGACCCGCGTGCGCATCGGGTCGCAGGCCTCCCTCAAGTTCCTCCAGTACCTCTCGGGCGAGAAGTACGTCGAGCTGACCGCCGGCGACGCCGCGCAGCCCGCGATCCCCGAAGGCGACCTGGTGCCCTCCGCCGCGGGCAGCCGCATCTTCGAGCAGAGCG
>DATKHQ010000131.1:0-1789 GCA_035510175.1 Candidatus Sulfotelmatobacter sp.
GTCCCGGGTCTCGTCGACATCGAGCCCCTCGCGCCAGCCGGTCTCCGCCGGCGGGAACTCGCGGGCCGGGGCCAACGCCTCGATCCCGCGGCGCATCTCGACGAACGCCCCGAAGTCGGCGAAGCGCTTCACCTTCCCGGGGTAGGCCTTCCCGATCTCGAAGAGCTGCGGGACCGACTCCCAGGGATCGGTGATCGCCTGCTTGATCGAGAGCGAGACCTTTCCCGACGCCTCGTCGAGTTTGACGATCTTCACCGGCACCCGGTCCCCGACCGCCACGACGTCGGTCGCGCGCACGACGCGGCCGTGCGCGAGCTCCGAGAGGTGGACGAGGCCGGTGACCCCCGCGCCGAGGTCGATGAACGCGCCGAACTCGACGAGGCGCGCGACGCGCCCCGTCATGACCGCGCCCTCGAGCAGGGTCGCCCGGACCGCCTTCATCTCGTCCGCGTGCTCCGCCTCGAGCAGCGCACGGCGCGAGACGACCACGTCGTCCCCTCCGCGGCGCAGCTGCAGGATGCGGAACGCATACGTCTTGCCGACGTGCTCGGTTGGATCGCCGACGCGGTGAATCTCGATCTGCGAGTGCGGGCAGAAGCCCCGCGACTTTCCGACACGCACCTCGTAGCCGCCCTTGATCACCTTCTCGATCGTGCCGTCGATCGGGAGGCCGCTGCGGAACGCACGGATGACCGCGGGGTCGCGCGGCTTCGGCGCGGGCTTCGGCTTCTCCTCGCCGGCGGGCTTCGCATCCGCGGCCGGTGCCACGGGCGGCTCGCCCGCGCTCTCCCCCACGATCTCCTCCGCGCTCACCTCTGCGCTCTCCGCCGAGGCCTCGGCCGACTCGGACGCCCCGTCGGCCTGGGCCGAGGAACCCTCCGTCATCGTCGCGGCGTCCGGTGCGTCGCCGGAAGGGGGAACGGAGTCGATCTCGGACCCGTCGTGCGGCTGCGCCTGTTCGGTCACCCTCGCTCCTCGGTCCTCAAAAACGACGCGGCCGCACGGGCGCACTCCTGGAGGCACCGGCGACGCGACTCTGGGGACCTAAGATATCTACCCGCTGCCAGGCCATTCTGCCACAGGTGGTTGACGACGCCCGGGAGCGCATGAGGCATGATCGAGGCATGAGCGACCCCAGATCGGCGCCGACCGTCCCCCCGGAAGGGGTCCCGCCGGCCCCTGCGACAACGCGGGCGCGGCCCTCTCCGTGGTTCCGCCGGCTCTACATGACCCTCCGGACGGAGCACCGGACGCCGGCCCGCGTGGCGTTTGCCGTATTCGTTGGAGTATTCGTGGGGTGCACGCCGCTGTGGGGGCTCCACCTGCTCATCTGTTTCCTCCTGGCGACGCTCTTCCGGCTCAACCGGGTGATCGTCTATGCGGGGGCCAATTTCGGGAACCCGATCACCGGCGCGCCGATCCTCCTCGCCGAGTTCCAGGTCGGTCACAGGCTGCTTCACGGCGCCTGGCTGCCGATCAGCCTGGCCGACGTCGAGCAGGTCGGCGTCCAGGGGCTCGTCGCCGACCTGGCCTTGGGGACGCTCGTCGTGGGCGCCGCCATGGGGGCGCTGAGCGGCCTGATCGCCTGGCTCGTGGCGCGCGAGAGCCGTCACGCCGAGAACTACCGGTGGGTCGCCGACCAGATCGTCATCCGCTACGTCGACGTGTCGATCCGCGACGCGGAGGCCGCCCGCGCATCGCTGCTGCGCGATCCGATCTACCCCTTCCTGCTCGAGGAGCGCTTCCAGGCGCCGGGACGCCGCGTGCTGGACCTGGGATGCGGCCGCGC
>DATKHQ010000132.1:0-2550 GCA_035510175.1 Candidatus Sulfotelmatobacter sp.
TCGCCGGGGAGCTTCTGCTTGAGATTGAGCTCGCCGAGCCGGACGAGCACCTCGGTCCGCGCGGGGTCGACCTTGACGATCTTCTTCAGGATCGCGATCGCCTTCGGGTAGAAGCCGGAGGCGGAGAACTGCTCCGCGATCTTCTCGTAGTAGCCGATCGCCTCGACGGGGCGCCCGCAGCGCGCGAGCAGGTCTCCGACCCGATTGAGGACGAGCAGATCCCGGGGCGCATCGTCGGCGATGCGCCGGCACTCGTCGATCGCCTCGCGAGCCTTGGCTTGCTTGAAGAGGCGCTCCGCGTTGGCGAAGGCTTTCTCGCGGTCGAAGGCCATCGCCACCTACCGCTCGCGGAGCTCCTGGATGCGGGCCTTCTTCCCGGCACGCTCTCGCAGGAAGTACAGCTTGGCCCGGCGCACCTTGCCGAGACGGACGACCTCGATCCGCTCGACGATCGGGGAGTGGATCGGGAAGATCCGCTCCACGCCGACGCCGCCGGAGGTCTTCCGGACCGTGAAGGTGGCCCGCGATCCCCCTCCGCTGCGGCGGCCGATGACGTCGCCCTCGAAGATCTGGATGCGGGACTTGTCCCCCTCCACGACCCGGACGTGGACCTTCACACGGTCGCCGGAGCGGAAGGTGGGGACGTCCTTCTTGAGGCCTTCGGCCTCGATCGCGCGAATGACACTCATGACCGACCTCTCTGGCGCCCGCGCGGCGCGGGCGAATGACTCGTGGCCTCCATCAGATCCGGACGCTTCGTGCGCGTCGCCGTCGCGGCGGCGCTCCGCCGCCAGGCGTCGACCGCGGCGTGATCCCCGGAGGTCAGGACCTCGGGGACGGCGTGACCGCGGTACTCCTTCGGGCGCGTGTAGCTCGGCCAGTCGAGACCGCTCGCCTCGAAGGAGTCCTGCGCGGCGGACAGGGCGTTCCCGAGGACTCCGGGAATCTGCCGGGCGACGGCGTCGATGACCATCAGGGCCGGAAGCTCGCCGCCGCTGACCACCACGTCCCCGACCGAGATCTCCTCGTCCGCAAGGGCGGTGCGTACCCGCTCGTCGATCCCCTCATAGCGTCCGCACAGGAGGATCAACCGGTCGTAGCCGGCCGCCAAGCGGAACGCCGCCGCGCGGTCGAAGGGCACGCCCTGCGGGGCCATCAGCAGGACGCGCTCGCGCGCCGCGGGCGTGCGCTCGCGGATCCACGCGACCGCGTCGAACATCGGCTCGGGCTTGAGGACCATGCCCGGCCCGCCGCCGAACGGCGCGTCGTCGACCTGCCGCTGCGGGCCGACCCCCCACTGCCGGAGATCGTGCACGCGCACCGCGACCGTCCCGGACCGGCGCGCGCGGGCGAGGATCCCCTCGTCCAGCGGGCCCTGGAACATCGACGGCGACAGCGTCACGACGTCGAAGATCACGCGCGCACGCCCTCCGCGGATTCCGGCCGCGCGTTGAGATCGCGCAGACCCTCGGGAAGTTTCACGCGAATCGTCCGGGACGCGTCGTCGACGGCGATCACGATCTCGCACGCCAGCGGGATGAGGATCTCGGCGCCGCCGGCGTCGCGGACGACCAGCAGGTCGGTCCCTCCGGTGGGGGTCACCTCTTCCACGCGTCCGACCGGTGCGCCGTCCTCCTCGACCACGAGGGCACCGATCAGGCGAGAAACCCAGTAGACGCCGTCGGGAAGGCTCGGGACGTCGTCCCCGCCGGCGATCACCTCGGCGCCGCGAAGGGCGGAAGCGGCGCCCGGATCGTCGATCCCGCGGAGCTTGAGCACAAGCCGGTCGCGGTACGCGCGCGCGCTCTCGATCTCGGCGGGAGCGGGGCCGCAATCGGCATCCCCCCGCCGCAGACGGACGCGGCGCATGCCGGTCCAGAATCCGGCGTCTCCCGAGGCCACGCGCACGGTCACCTCGCCCCCGGTGCCCCGGAAGCCGGTCACGCGCCCGACGGCCACCTCGAGCCCCGGTGCGCTCATTCGATGATCTCGAGAAGCACGCGCTTGCCGCCTTTCGCACCCGCAGCCGCAACGATGGTACGGAGGGCCTTCGCCGTCCGGCCCTGCTTGCCGATCACTTTTCCGATGTCGCCCGGGGCGACCTTGAGCTCCAGACGGACCGCGTCGCCGCCGTCCGGCGCTTCGGTGACCTCGACCCCCTCCGACGAATCGACGAGCGCCTTCGCCATCAGCTCGAGCAACTCCTTCATGGTCGCGTCCTCGGGCCGGGATACGGCGCTTACGGGATCAGGCGTGGGCTTCCTTCGCCTTGGCGATCAGGCTGCGCACCGTCTCCGAAGGGTGGGCCCCCTTCTGGATCCACGATTCCGCCTTGGCGACGTCGAGCTTGATCGTCTCGGGCTTGGTCCCCGGGTTGTACGTACCGAGAGTTTCGACGAACCGGCTCTGCGGCGTCCTCCGGGACTCGGAGACCACGACCCGGTAGAAGGGATCCTGGCGCGACCCCATCCGTCTCAGGCGAATCTTGAGCACGTGCGCTCTCCTCCTGACAGAAGCGTCAGCAAAAGCAACAATATAGCAGCCCGAAGG
>DATKHQ010000133.1:0-2956 GCA_035510175.1 Candidatus Sulfotelmatobacter sp.
CACCGCGATGGACGAGCTGTTCGCGGAGGTGCGCGTCTTCACCGAACCCAACCCGGCCCCCCTCGCCGACCGGGTGCTCGCAACCGCGGAGCAGTTCGTGCGCTTCGTGGCCGCGCGGCCGGAGGTGACGCGCGTCATCGCGCGCGAGGGCGCGGCGCCCAGTCCGCGGCTCACCTACCTCGTCGACCGTTACCTGCGCGCGCCGTTCCGCATCTTCGTCGACGCCATCCGGAGCGGGCAGCAGGCCGGCCTCATCGATCCCGCGATTCGCGGGGACCTCCTCCTCTTCTTCTTCCTGGGCGCCGGCAGTCACCTCTTCGACGTGACCGCCCTCGCGCACGAGAGCATCGGCATCGACGCCACCAGCGCGCGGACCCGGGAGGATTTCGTCGTCCTCGTGCGAGAACTGTTTCGACGCGGCCTCTTCCACAATACACGGGAGACCACATGAAGCTCGTGACCTTCACTCAGGGCCCGTCCACGCGGATCGGCGTGGTCCACGGCGACGAGGTCGTGGACCTGTCCGCCTCCGGCCTGCCGGGCGACATGATCGCGTTTCTCGCCGGCGGCGCCGACGCCATGGGAGCGGCGCGCAAGGCCGCCGCGGGCCGGACGGCGCGCGTCGCTCTCGGCGACGTCCGGCTCGCGGCGCCGGTGCCGCGCCCGCCGAAGTTCCTCGCGATCGGTCTCAACTACGCCGATCACGTGAAGGAGTCGGGGATGACGCCGCCTCCGGTCCCGGTCTTCTTCAACAAGCAATCGACCTGCGTCACGGGTCCGTATGACCCGATCCATCTGCCGCGCGTGTCTCCGCTCCTCGACTACGAGGGCGAGCTCGCGTTCGTCATCGGCCGCCGCTGCCGTCACGTGCCGCGGGAGCGCGCGCAGGAGGTGATCGCCGGGTACCTGGTCGCCAACGACGTGAGCGTCCGCGACTGGCAGCTCCGCACCCCGACCATGACCATGGGGAAGTCGTTCGACACCCACGGGCCGATGGGGCCCTGGCTCGTGACTCCCGACGAGGTGGGCGATCCGCACGCGCTCGAGCTGCGCACCTGGGTGAACGGCGAGCTCCGGCAGCACTCGAACACGCGCGAGCTGATCTTCGACTGCTTCGCGCAGGTCGAGCACCTCTCCGCGGCGTTCACCCTCGAGCCCGGCGACGTGGTCACCACCGGCACCCCGAGCGGCGTCGGCGGCGCCATGCAGCCGCCCCGCTTCCTGCAGGCGGGGGACGTCGTCAAGATCGAGATCGAGCGCATCGGCGCGATCGAGAACCGCGTGATCGAGGAGCCGGCCGAGACGGCCCGCATGTGAGAGAAAGGAGACGTCATGACGACCACGGAGGACCGCAAGGCCAAGCTCGCCGGGGATCGGGGCCGCGTGCCGCCCGTCAAGCTGGCGCACATCGTGCGCCGGACGTCGCGCTTCGACGACATGGTGCGCTGGTACGAGACTGTGCTCGGCGCGCACGTCGTCCACGCGGACGAGATGCTCGCCTTCCTCACCTATGACGACGAGCACCATCGCATCGCGATCGCACGGCTCCCCGGACTCGAGGACCAGCCGCCGCTCGCGGCAGGAACCGACCACGTCGCGTTCACGCACGCGGACCTCGGCGACCTGCTCTACATGTACAAGCGTCTCAAGAGCGAGGGCATCGAGCCGTTCTGGTGCATCAACCACGGCGTGACCACGTCGATGTACTACAAGGATCCGGACGGGAACCGGATCGAGTTCCAGGTCGACCATTTCCCCAACGCCGAGGACGGCACGCGCTGGATGCGGAAGGGGGATTTCGCGGCCAACCCGATCGGCGTGATCTTCGATCCCGAGGATCTGCTCGCGCGCTATCGCGCGGGCGAGGCGATGGAGACGCTGCTCGCGAGGCCGCCGCTTCCCGAGGGCGCGACCCCGTTCGACATGCTGCGCTTCTGACGTGCTCACCCTGTACGACTCGCACGGCTCTCCCTGCGCGCGCCGCGTCCGAGCGGTGCTGCTCGAGAAGGGCCTCTCGTGGACGACCCGCCTCGTCGATCTCACGCGGATGGAGCAGAAGCGCCCCGAGTACCTGGCGCTCAACCCGAACGGCGTCGTCCCGACGCTCGTGCACGACGACCGCGTGCTCTACGAATCGAACGTGATCACGGAGTACCTGGACGACGTGTTCCCCGATCCACCCCTCTATCCCCGCGATCCCTGGGCGTGCGCCCGAGCCAAGATGTGGCAGGCGTTCGAGCTCGCGATGGCGAAGGATTTCCGTCCGCTCATGTACGCGCGCGTCATCGGACCCTTCGACCGCCTGCGGCCGCGCGACGAGGTGCTAGCCGACGCGCGGCGCGCGACCGACGATCCCGCCCACCTCGACTGGGTGCGGCGAGTCTACGACGGCGAGGTGATCTCGGACGCCGAGGCCGGTCACCTGGAATCGCTGCTCGTCCAGCGGCTCGATCGCCTCGAAACGGCGCTCGACGGCCATGACTGGCTGGTCGGCGACCGGTACTCGATCGCCGACCTCTCGGTCGCGCCGCGCGTGCAGATGTATCCCGTGGTGCAGCTGCCGCTCGAGCCGGCGCGGCACCCGCGCGTGTGCGACTGGCTCGCGCGCCTCGCCGCCCGGCCGTCGTTCGCGCGGAGCGAGAGCGTCCAGCCGGCGTGACATGCACGATCGGTTCGACGTCGCGATCGTCGGCTACGGCCCCGTCGGACAGACGCTCGCCATCCTGCTCGGCCAGCGGGGCTGGCGCGTCGGCGTGTTCGAGAAGCAGCCCGCGCCCTATCCGCTCCCCCGCGCGGTCCACTTCGACCACGAGGTCGCCCGCATCTTCCAGGCCGCCGGCCTGGGCGCGGACATCCCGCGGCTGACCGAGCCCGCGGACATCTACGAGTGGCGGAACGCCGCCGGCGAGACGCTCCTCGTCATCAGTGCGCGAGGCACGAGTCTCTCCGGCTGGCC
>DATKHQ010000134.1:0-8535 GCA_035510175.1 Candidatus Sulfotelmatobacter sp.
ATGCCGCTCCGCCGGCGGCTCGGATCACGGCAACGATCACGACCACCCCGGCGAGCGCCGTCATCAGCAGCAACCGTTGCCTCATGCCTTCTCCCCGTCGGCCAGCAGCCACCGGCGCCAGGCGTCCGGGATCGGCTTCGAGGCCTTCGTCCGATAATCGTACTGGACTTGCGTGGTCGATCCCTCGACGACGAGCCGGCGGTCGCTGCGCACCCGCCCCTCGTAGTCGAGGTCCCAGGATTTCGTCCCGACGCGCGTCGGCACGAGCGAGATCGTGACGCTCTCGTGGAAGTAGACCGGCGATCGGAAGTGCAGGGTGCACGAGGCAAGCACGAACTCGAACTCCTCGATCCGCGTGATGGCCCCGCGCGCCGCGACGTAGCGGCTGCGGGCCTCCTCGAGCCACCCCAGATAGACCGCGTGATTGACGTGGCCCAGGCCGTCCGTGTCGCGGAGCGTCGCCTGGACCTCGAGCGTGTACGCCCACCGGCGGGGGGAGGCCGGCGGCCGCGTCACGGCCCTTTCCTCGTCAGCTCCGCGAGGATCGCGCCCACCCGCGCGCGGGTCCCCTCCGAAAACCAGCAATCGAGCCACTCGGCCAGCAGGAGATGGTTCGCCGCGCGGATCCGCTCGACGACGGGCGATCGCAGGTACCGCTTGGTCACCGAGAACGAGACGGGGTCCTTCGAGACGTACTCCTCGAGCCGTTCCCGGGCGACCGCCTCCACCCGCCCGGCATCGGCGAGCTCGTCCGCGAGCCCCGCGGCGACCGCCGCCTCGTCCGAGAAGTTCCGGCCGAGCAGCGCCACCGCGGAGAGCGCGGTCCTCGGGATCGCATCGCGCACGATCAGCGCCACGCCGAACGGCAGCGGCACGCCGACCTTGACCTCGTTGAGACCCACCAGCGCACCCCGGCGGACGACACGCCAGTCCGCGCAGAGCCCGAGGACCGAGCCGCCCGCCAGCGCGTGGCCGTGGATCGCCGCCACGACCGGCTTCGGGAACGTGTAGAGCGCGAGGACCGCAGCGGAGAACCGCCGCATGAACCGGTCCATCGCCGGACGGTCAAGCCGGGAGAGCTCCTGGAGATCGAGCCCGGGGCAGAAGATCTTCCCGGCCGCCGCGAGGCCGATGCCGCCGATCGCGGGATCCGACTCCGCCTCCGCGAGAGCGGTCAGGAGCCCCTCGACGAGGTGGTCGTTGATCGCGTTGCCGTGCGCGCGCTCGAGACGCACCCAGCCGATCGCGCCTTCGCGCACGAGCGTCACGGCGGCGGCCGATCCCGACACGGAGCACCTCCTCGCGCGCCTATAATAAACGGGGGCACGGAGGCCTCCCATGCGAGCGGTCGCGATCTCGGCGTTCGGCGGGCCGGAGCGTCTGGCCCTGATGGACCTGTCGCGCCCGAAGCCCGCGCGCGGCGAGGTGCTCCTGCGGATCGTCGCCGCAGGCGTCAACCCGATCGACTGGAAGATCCGCGAGGGAGGCATTCCCGGCGTCCCCCACGCGTTCCCGCTGATCCTCGGCTGGGACGCGGCCGGCGTGATCGACGAGCTGGGAGAAGGCTGCCAGCGCTTCCGGAAGGGGGACCGGGCCTTCGTGTTCGCGCGGAAGCCCACCCTGCAGTGGGGCACTTACGCGGAGTACGTGGCCGTCCCGGAGCGCCATGTCGCCCTCATGCCGCCGAATCTCCTCTTCGAGGAGGCCGCGGCGATCCCCTGCGCCGCGCTGACCGCGCTCCAGGCGCTCCAGCGCGCGGGGCTCGCCTCCGGGGCGAGACTCGTCGTGCTCAACGGCTCCGGGGGCGTCGGCCACTTCGCGCTCCAGCTCGCGCGGATCGCCGGGGCGCGGACGCTCGCCACGGCGGGGCCGCGCAACCAGGAGTTCGTGCTGAGCCAGGGGGCCGAGGGCGCGATCGACCACGCGCGCGACGATCTCCCCGCCGCCGTGCGGCGGAGCTTTCCGGAGGGCGCCGACATCCTCCTCGACGCCGCCGGCGGTGCGGCGCTTGCCGGCGCGCTCGACGCGCTCCGGCCCGGCGGAGTCGCCGTCTCGGTTGCCGGGACGATCGACCCCGCGGCGGCCGCGGCGAAGGGAGTGCGGTTCGAGCCGATCCGGTCCGAGCCCTCGGGAGACCAGCTCTCGGCGATCGCCGCCCACGCCGAGCGCAAGAAGCTGCGCCCGCACGTCCAGACGATCCGCCCGCTCGCCGAAGCCAGGGCCGCGCTCGAGGAGAGCGCCGCCGGGCACGTGCGCGGCAAGCTGGTCCTGGGGCTGTGAGCGCCGCCCTTCCGCGCGTCGTCCTGCACCTCGACATGGATGCCTTCTACGCGGCGGTGGAGGTGCGGGAGCGTCCGGATCTCGCCGGCAAGCCGCTGATCGTCGGGCACCGCGGACGCCGCGGCGTCGTATCCACTTGCTCCTACGAGGCGCGCGCGTTCGGCGTGCGGTCCGCGATGCCGTCCGTGACCGCCGAGCGTCTTTGTCCCGACGCGATCTGGGTTCCCGGGCAGATGGCGCTCTACGTCGAGGTCTCGCGGCGCATCCGCGGGATCCTCGACGCGGCCTCCCCGGTGGTCGAGCCGCTGTCGATCGACGAGGCGTTCCTCGACCTCACCGGCATCGCCGCCGACCTCGAATCCGGAGCCGCCGTCGCGAGGCGCCTCAAGGATCGCATCCGGGCCGAGGAGCGTCTGAGCGCCTCGGTCGGCGTCGCGCCCAACAAGTACCTCGCGAAGCTGGCCTCCGACCTCGAGAAGCCCGACGGTCTCGTCGTGTTCCCGCGGGAGGCGATCCCGGACCGGCTCTGGCCACTCCCCGTGGAGCGACTCTGGGGCGTCGGCCCGAAGGCCGCGGACAAGCTCCACCGCGGCGCGCTGCGCACGATCGGCGACGTCGCGCGGGCGAGCGAGGAGGCCCTCGCGACGGTACTCGGCCCCGCGATGGCGGCCCACGTCAAGGCGCTCGCCCGCGGGGACGACGATCGCCGGGTGGAGCGCGACCGCGAGGCGCGCACGATCTCGGAGGAACGCACCTACCTCGAGGACCTGCGCGACCCCGAGACGATCGACCGCGCGCTGCTGGCGCGCGCGGAGGGAATCGCGCGCGAGCTGCGCCGGTGCGGGCTCGTCGCCCGAACCGTGCATCTGAAGGTGCGCACCGGCGACTTCGCGACCGCCACGCGGGCGCTCACCCTGCGCGAGCCGAGCGATCTCGCCGAGGCACTCGTCGCGGCGGGACGCACGATGTTCCGGGAACGGATCGACCTCGGCGGCAAGGGCGTCCGCCTGCTGGGTCTCGGGGTCTCCGGTCTCTCCGCGACGGGCACGCCCGCCCCGGGGCTCTTCCCCGACCCGGGGACCGAGCGGGCGCGGAAGCTGGCCCGCGCGGCCGACGCCGTCCACGCGCGGCTCGGGGACGACGCGCTCGTTCGCGCGCGGCTTCTCCCTCACGCGCGCTCGCGGAACGAGGCCGCGGACGGGGACGAGGCGTCGAGCCTCCCGAGCGTCGACTGACGTCAGCGGCGACGCAGGCGGACCGGCGTGTCGTAGTAGACCGCTCCGCCCCCGGCATCGGTCTCCCGCGCGGACACGAGGACGTTCGCGCAGCGGCCGTGGGCGAGCCAGCCCCCCTTCGCCATGAGGACGACGTCCGTGCGCTGCCTCGGATCGAGGACGAGGCGAACCTCGATCGAGGCGGTCTCCGATTCCAGCAGCGCGCGGTCGCCGTTCCGGAACCCCGGCGCGGCATCGGGGTGGACCGTCGCCTCCGCCGGTCCCTCCCCCATCTCGCGGGGCCGCGCCCACTGCGAGGATTGGGCCTTCTCGGTGGAGAACGCCATCAGGAGGAGCGGCCGCTCCGGGGTCGCCGGCGTCGGCTCGGGATCGGCGTCGTGGATCAGGTTGACGCGGCCGGAAGGCGTCTTGAACTTCCGGTCGGCGAAGAGCACGCGGGGTGCGTTCGGATTGCGGACGTACCCGGCGCGGATCGCCTCGAGCGAGGCTCCCCGGTCCGAGACCCCGGCGAGCAGCCGCCGCTTCCACGCCGCCGCGTCGTCGGCGAACGCCTCCTCGAGGCCGAGCCGGGTCGCGAGGGCCTGCAGGATCTCGTAGTCGGTCTTCACTCCCTCGGGCGGCTGCACGACGGGGCGCACCTCGCCGAGCCAGTGGTGGCCGTACGCCCCGACCAGGTCGTCGTCCTCGAGCATCGTCGTCGTCGGGAGCACGACGTGCGCCGCGCGCGCGGTGTCGGTCAGGAACGCGTCCACGACCACCGTCATCTCGCGCGTCTCGAGCGCGCGGGAGACCATGAGCGAATCGGGGAGCATCGCCACGGGATTCCCCGCGGTGACCCAGACCATGCGGACGGGTGGGTCGGCGGCTTCCAGGATCGCCTGGCCGAGCAGCGGCTCCGGGAGGAGCCGCGGCGCCGCGCCGTTCAGGAGCCCGGCGGTGTCGAACGCACCGCGCCGCTTGAAGTAGAACGAGACGCCCCCTCCGGGAACGCCCAGATTGCCGCTCACGGCGCAAAGCGCGTCCAGGAGGCGCACCGTGGCCGAGCCGCGCGCCTTCCGTTGCATCCCCCAGCCGACGAGGATCGCCGACGGCCCGTCGCCGTAGAGCGAGGCGACGGCTTCGATCTCCTCCGGCCTCACGTCGGCAAGGCGGGCCCACGCGGCGACTGGCCGCGAGTGCGCCCAGGCCCGGAACGCATCGAGGTGGTCGCAGTAGGCCGGCGCCCCGGGATCGGTCTTCCCGCGCTCGAACAGCAGGCGCGCGACGCCGAGACCGAGCGCCATGTCCCCGCCGGGGCGCGGTTGCACGTACAGATCGGCGAGATCGGCCCCGCGATGGCGGACCGGGTCGATGGCGACCACCCGCGTGCCGCGCGCCTTCGCCTCCCTCAGGACCGGCAGGACGTGCAGGTTCGAGACGTGCGGGTTCTTCCCCCACAGCACGATGGTCCGGCTGTTGAGGAGATCGAAGAGGTCGTTGCTGTCCTCCTCGCCGAAGTCGGTCATCTGCGCCGCGTCCCCCGCGCCCGAGCAGATGTCCCCGCCCTTCTCCGAGGTCGGCCCGAATAGCCGGAAGAAGTAGTCGCTCACCAGCTTGAGCAGGCCCAGCGAGCCGCCGCTCCGGTAGTGCAGGATCGCCGCCGCACCGGACTCCGTCTTGATGCGGAGCATCCGCTCCGCGATCCGGTCGAGCGTCTCGTCCCAGGTCGCGGGGCGGAGCGTCCCTCCCGAGCGGACGAGCGGCGTGGTGATCCGGTCCGGGTCGTACTGTCGCTCGAGGAAGCGGCTCGTGCGATAGCACAGGAAGCCGCGCGTGACCGGATGATCGGGGTCCCCCTGGATCTTCGTGATCCGGCCGGAGGAGACGGTGGCGACGATGCCGCACGCATCGGGGCAGTCTCGATTGCACGTGGTGCGGACGGTGGCGCTCGTCGTGTCCATGTCTAGATCCGGAACGCCCCGGTCGTCAGCCTCTTCCAGCACGGGGCGCAGTACTTCTCCGGCTTCATGTCCACGTCGGCGAGCGCGGTCATCGTGGACATCGCGCACTGCGGGTCGCGGCAGTCCGGAAGATCGCGCACCCGGCCGATCGCGTACAGGATCATCTTGACGAGACGCGCCCGCTGCTTCGCGGGATCGGTCTTCCGCCGGTAGAACGCCTCGCGCAGCCGCCGCACGGAGACGACCGCGACCCTCCCGCGCCCGTCCACCTCGCCGAAGATCCCCTCGGTCTGCGGCCGGTAGAGATCCACGTCGGTCACGAAGACGGTGACGTCGGGCATTCCCGCGGCGACCGGTGCCGCGGCGGGAGCGCCGCCCGCGAGCTTGACCACCGCGAGGCGCGGAAGCTGAGCGCGGAGATCCGCGAGGAACGGCGCCGCGAGGTGCTGCCCGCGGGCCGGATCGTGCCCCGCCTTCGGTCCCGCGGCCGGCGCCCGGACCTCCACCGCCCGGTTGAGGATCTTCGCGAGGCGGATCGCCGAGCCCTCCACCTCGCCGGCGTCCATGTGACCGACGGGGACGAGCGCAATCCGAAGGTCCATGGCGGCGAACTGTAGCACCGTCGCCTCCTATAATCGCGAGGCATGGAACCCGCCTCCGGAGCGCCGGCCGACCGCCACGCTCGCCTGCTGGACGAGATCTCCGCCGCCCGCTCACGAGCCTCCGCGGACGCGGTCGCGGCTCTCGGCGGCGCCCTGGACGCCGCGGGGCTCGAGCGCGACCCGGAGCGTCGCGAGGCGATCGACCGCGCGGTCCTGCACGCCCTGCGGCACGCGGGACACCGCGACCGCATCCTCGAGCGTGTCGACCTCGAGAGCCTGGCGGGCCTCGCGGACCGTGTCGCCGGACGCCTGCCGGCCGAGGGCGCGCCGCCCGGGATCGACGCGCGCACGCCGGCCTGGGATCTCCTCGATCTCCTCCGCAGGCCCGTCGTGCTGAGACGCATCGACGCGGCCGGGACCGTTCCCGCGTGGACCGAGAGGATCGTCGCTCTCGTCGACCGGTCGCACCTGACGATGGGCCAGCTCTTCCGCCGGCGCGCGGAGGAGTACGGGGGGAAAACCCTGTTCGAGATCCCGGGCCCCGGGCCCGCGCGAAGCGTGTCGTGGCGTCAGGCGTCGGCGCGGGTGGACGCGCTGGCCCGCGGACTGCTGCGGATCGCGGGGGAGTCCGGATCCCGCGTCGCGATCCTCTCGGACAATCGCCTCGAGATGGCTCTCGTCGATCTCGCGTGCCACGCCGCCGGGCTCGTGTCGATCCTGATCCCCCCGTCGTCGACCGAGTCCGACGTCGCCTTCATGCTGCGCCACGCGGGAGCCGCGATCGTCCTCGCGGGGAGCCGCGAGCTGCTCGCGACGGTCCAGCGGGTCCGCGATCGCGTCCCCTCGCTCGCGACGGTCCTAGCCGCCGACGCCGCACTCGGCGGGGGCGGCGTGCTGACCCTCGACGACGTCGCCGCCTCCGCGGGCGGGGTCGCGGCCTCGGAGCTCGAGCGGCGCCGCGACGCGACGGACATCCGCGCGCTCGCGACCGTCATGTACACCTCCGGCACGACCGGGACGCCGAAGGGAGTGCAGTTCTCGAACCGCAACATCGTGGTGAAGCGATTCTGCCGCGCGCTCGCCCTGCCCGAGATCGGCGAGGACGACGTGCTGCTGTGCTACCTGCCGCTCTACCACACGTTCGGCCGGTACCTCGAGATGTACGGGTGCGTCTTCTGGGGAGCGACGTACGTCTTCCTCGAGAGCCCCTCCGTCGAGGCGCTCCTCTCGGGGCTGCGCCGGTGGCGTCCGACGACGTTCATCAGCGTCCCCAAGAAATGGATCCAGCTCCACGAGTCGATCGTCCGCGCGGCCGATCCCGATCGGGCGTCGGCGGCGCAGATGCGCTCCGCCGTGGAGCAGGCCACGGGTGGGCGCCTCCGGTGGGGGCTGTCCGCCGCGGGGCACCTCGACGCGGAGATCTTCCGGTTCTTCCAGGCCAACGGCGTCGAGCTGATGAGCGGGTTCGGGATGACCGAGGCGACCGGCGGGATCACCATGACGAAGCCCGGCCGTTACCGCGACGACACGCTCGGCGAGGCGCTGCCCGGCATCGCGCTGCGGGTCGACGCGGAAGGCGAGCTGTCGGTGCGCGGGCCGTACGTCACGATCGGCCATCTCGACCCCGGGCCCGCGGGCTCGGGGCTCGATCCCGACGGGTGGTTCCGGACCGGGGATCTGATGGAGATCGACGAGGCCGGCCACCTCCGCCTGGTCGACCGGAAGAAGGAGATCTACAAGAACGTCAAGGGAGAGACGATCGCGCCGGCGCGCATCGAGGGGCTGTTCCGCGATTTCGCCTCGGTGGGCCGGGTCTTCCTCGTGGGCGACCACCGCGAGTACAACACGGCGCTGATCTGGCCCAACCCGGAAACCAAGGAGGTCGACTTCGCCTCGATGAGCGACGACGAGCGGAAGTCGCACTTCCGGTCGATCGTCGCGTCGGTGAACGCGTTCCTTGCGCCGTACGAGCGGATCGTCGACTTCGGGCTGATCGACCGGGACCTGTCGCTCGAGAAAGGAGAGCTGACCCCGAAGGGCACCCCGCGCCGGAAGGTCGTCGAGGCGCAATTCGCCGAGGCGATCCGCCTGCTCTACCGGCGCGCGCAGCTGCCGGTCGGCCGCCTCGAGATCATCTTCCCGAACTGGCTGTTCCAGGCGCTGGGCTCGACCGCGCAGGATCTCCGCATCGACGCCGACCGGCTCGTGCTCCCGACGCACGGCACGTCGCTCGCGGTGCGGCGCCTCCAGAGCGGCGTGGCGCTGATCGGCTCGTGCGTCTACCGGCACCCGCCGAAGGAGGCCGTGCCCCTCGGGGTCCTGCTGACCACGCCGCGGCTCTGGCTCGGGAACGAGGACCTCGTCAACTTCGCGCCGCTCGACGTGCGCATGCGCGAGCGCCCGGGACGCGCCGGGGACGCGATCGAGCGAAAGGGGCGCGTGGCGCCCGGTGCCGGTGGAGAGGCGCTCCGCGACGCC
>DATKHQ010000135.1:0-3267 GCA_035510175.1 Candidatus Sulfotelmatobacter sp.
CATCGACCCCCGCCGAGCGCGAGAAGCGAATGGGCGAAGCGATCGGATTGCTCGACCGGATGATCGGGCACTCGCGCGCGCTCTCGGTCGACCTCCGCCCGCCGCTCCTCGACGAGCTCGGACTCGCCGCGGCACTCCAGGGATACGTCGAGTCGCTGTCCCGCCGGGCGCGCCTCGACATCGGCCTCGATACCGAAGATCTTCCGCGAAAGCTGCCGGAGGACACGGCGATCGCCGGGTTCCGGGTCGTCCAGGAATCGCTCAACAACGTCGTCCGTCACGCCGAGGCGAAACGCGCGGACGTGAACGTACGGTACGATTCCGGGTGGCTCGACATCCGAGTCAGGGATGACGGAAACGGGTTCGACGTCGATGCGGCGCTCGAGCGTTCCGCCGCGGGCGGGCACGCGGGGCTTGCCGGCATGAAGGAGCGCGTGACCTCGATGGGAGGCGATCTCGCGATCCGGGCGGCCGCGGGAGGCGGGACGGAGATTCATGCCCGGCTTCCCGCGGAGTCCTGAGGCAAGGCGGTGATGAAGGTGCTGCTGGCGGACGACCACACGCTGTTCCGGGAAGGGCTGCGCTCCCTCCTCGAGCGGGACCCCGCCGTCACGATCGCGGGTGAGACGGGGGACGGCCGCGAGGCGCTCGAGCTGATCGACCGGCTGCGCCCCGACGTGGCGATCCTCGACATCAGCATGCCGAGCCTTTCCGGGCTCGAGGTCGCGGCGCGCGCCCAGCGTGCCTCTCCTTCGACCCGGATCGTCATGCTCTCGATGCACGCCGGGGAGGCGTACGTCGCACAGGCGGTTCGGGCCGGGGTCGCGGCCTATCTGTTGAAGGACTCCGCCGCGGCGGAGCTGGCGCAGGCGCTCCGCTCGGTCGCGCGCGGCGAGATCTACCTCAGTCCCGGCATCTCGAAGCACGTCGTCGACGGCTTCCTCCACGGGGCCCAGGGCGAGGCCGACCCGCTCGCCGCGTTGACCCCGCGCCAGCGCGAGATCTTGCAGCTCATCGCCGAGGGGAAGGCCAACAAGGAGATCGCCGCGGACCTCAAACTCTCGGTCAAGACGGTCGAGGCGCACCGCGCGCAGCTGATGGACCGGCTCGGCATTCGCGACGTCGCGGGGCTCGTCCGCCTGGCGATCCGCGCCGGGCTGGTGCCGGACGCCTGAAGCGAGCCGGCGCACGGTCCGGCGGTTACCGCGATGCCTGTATCGGGGCGGTGTCCATCTTCCGGATCGTCTCTTCCATCTGAGCCCGGCGCGGCGTGTCGGGGACGAGCGCGAGATAGGCCCGGAAATGCTGAACGACCTTGGCCGGGTCGCGGCGCCGGCTCAGGTAGATGATACCGAGGTCCATGTGGGCGGACGGATTGCCGGGCTCGAGCGCGAGCGCGTGCTCGAACGATTCGATGGCCTCGTCGATCAGCGCCGCTTGCCGCCGCGTGTCGATCTCTCGGTCGGACTGAGCGACGAGGACCGTTCCGATACCCAGGAACCCGCGGCCCGCGCGCGGCTGCAGCCGAGCGGCCTCCCGGAACTCCGCGAGCGACTCGTCCAATCTCTTCTCGGCAAGCAAGCGGTCGCCGTTCGTGGCGTGCCGGTCGGCGAGCGCTCCGGGACCACGCGTCTCCATGGGCGCCGCGGAGGCGAGGGCGGTACGCATGAGCATCGCGTCCTCTCGCGCGGCGGCACTGGTCGGATCGAGAACCAGGGCGCGCTCGAATTGCGCCAGAGCCGCTCGTCGCAATGCCTCCTTGCTCTCGGGATCGCTCGCGTCGTCGGCCTGCATCGCCAGCGCGGCGCCGTAGCCCGTGATCGCGGGCTCGTAGTCGGGTGAGGTCTCGATCCCCTTCCGGAACGTCCGCAACGCCTCGTCCGCCCTCTTTTCATCGAGCGCCAGGCAGCCGAGCATGTTCCACGCGTCGGCGAGGTCGCGGCCGCCACCCGGGGATTGTGCGTAGAAGTCGATCAGCCAGCGGGCGCGCTCGGATGCCTCGCCGCGCAGCTCCGACTTGCGCGCGGGGTCCTTCTCTTGCTTGGCGATCTCGCGCAGGCCCCGGGCCAGCGTGTAGTGCGCGCTCGGGTAGGACGGGAACACCGCCAGCGCGCGACGGGCCAGAGGCACCGCGGCTTCCGGTCGTTTCGCCGCGAGCAGCTGCGACGCGTGTCCGTTGAGCGCCTTGCACGAGCGAGGGCTGGCCTCCGCCGCGGCGGCAAACAGAGACCCGTCGTCCTTCCAGTCAGAGTTCCTCGACCAGGTGCGCACCCCGCAGAGGACGACGAGGACGGCGATGACGAGGGCCGCCAATCGCGGCCCACCGAGCCATCTCCCCGCGGCCATGAGCCCGCAGGCGGCCGCAAGACAGAATCCCGCCGACGGAAGGTACAACAGGCGCTCGCCGAAGATCGTCCCGATGACGACGAAGAGGTTCGACGTCAGCGCCCAGGAGAGCAGGAAGAAGCCGAGGCCGAAGCTCGCGACCGGCACCCTCCGGCGAAGAAGTAACACCCCGGCGACCGATGCGAGGAGGACGAAGGCGCAGCCGATCGTGGCCGCGTCGACGGACGTGACGAGCGGGATCTGGTCGTACGAATAGTCCGCCGAAAGCGTCCGCGGGAAGACGAGGACGCGCAGGGCCTCGCCGAACACGCGCACGGGAGTCAGCACGCGAGCGATGCCTTCGGCGTTCGACACGGGGTTGTCGACGAGGATCGGCACTCGATCGCTCGCCCTGATCGCCACGGGAGAGCCCAAGACCGCGGCACGCGCGCAGAGATAGAGCAGCGTCGCGGCGCCGAGGGCGCCCACCATCCACCGGAAGCTCGGGCGACGAATGAGCTCGCGCCGCTCGTCGCGCTCGAGGGCGAGGATCCAGAGAAGCGGCACGGCCGGGATGACGATCGCCTGTTCCTTCGAGAGGAGCGCCAGCAGCAGGAACGCTCCGGCCAGCATGGAGCGCGGCGCCCCCTGCGAATCGTCGCGGACCGCGCGCCAGGCAAAGAGGAGGGATAGAAACGAGAAGCACGCCGACATCAGCTCGGCTCGACCCACGATCCCGTCGACCGCCTCGGTATGAACGGGGTGCACCGCAAAAAGGGCGGCGGCCGCGAATGCGAGGACAGGGCTCGCGGAAAGCTCGAGGACGAGCAGGAAGAGCGCCACGCTCGCCGCCCCGTGCCACAAGAGGTTTTGAACGTGGAACGCCCGCGCCGCATCGGGCGGCAGTCGCACCGGAATCGGACCGGCGACGCCTCGCGTGGC
>DATKHQ010000136.1:0-5359 GCA_035510175.1 Candidatus Sulfotelmatobacter sp.
TCTTCACGCTCGAGCGCGTCGAGGGGCGGATCTTCCGGCCGCTCGCGATGACCTACAGCTTCGCGCTGGCCGGGGCGCTGGTGTTCGCGCTGACCGCGGTTCCGGCGCTGTGCGCGGTGATGCTGCGGCCGCGGACCGTGCCGGCGGGCGATCCGAGATTCCTGACGGTGCTCCGCGCGTGGTTCCGGAGCGCCCTGTCCTGGTCGCTCGGGCACCGGAAGGCGATCGCCTCCGCGGCGGTCGGGCTCGCGGTGGTCGGGGCGCTGTCGGTCAGCCGGCTGGGCACGGAGTTCCTCCCGGAGCTCGACGAGGGGGACTTCGTGATCTTCGTCGAGATGCCGCCGAGCATCTCCCTCGAGAAGGGGGGCGAGGTGCTCACCGACGTGCGGGAGAAGCTCCTCGCCTTCCCCGAGGTGATCGAGGTGATGAGCGAGCAGGGACGCCCCGAGGACGGGACCGACGACGAGGGCGTCAACATGAGCGAGACCTTCGTCCACCTCAAGCCGCACGGCGACTGGCGGCGCGGGGTGACCAAGGACAGCCTCATCGACGAGATGCGCGCGTCGCTCACCCGGATCCCGGGGGTCGATTTCAACTTCTCGCAGCCGATCAAGGACAACGTCGAGGAGGCCGTCACCGGCGTGCGCGGGAAGGTGGTCCTCAAGATCTTCGGCCCGGACCTCGAGGCGATGCGGGAAACCCTCGAGAAGTGCCGGGCTTCGCTTTCTCGGGTGCGCGGCATCGTCGATCTCGAGCTCTATCGCGACGCCACCGTGCCGCAGCTCCGGGTGACGCTCGACCGTTCCGCGCTCGCCCGGGCGGGCATCACCGTGGGCGCGACGCAGGACGTCATCGAGACGGCGCTCGCCGGGAAGGTCGTCACCGAGATGTGGGAGGACGAGCGGCCGGTCCCGATCCGGGTCCTCCTGCCGCAGTCCGAGCGGTTCGATCCCGAGACGATCGGGTCGATCGTCGTGCCGGCGGCCGGCGGGAGCCGGGTCCCGCTCGCGGAGCTCGCCTCCATCGCGATCGACAAGGGGCGCGCCTGCATCAATCGCGAGGCGAACAGCCGCGTGCTCGCACTGAAGTTCAACGTCGACGGTCGCGACATGGGCAGCGTGGTGAAGGAGGCCATGGCGGTCGTGCAGCGCGACGTCAAGCCGCCCGAGGGCCACTTCTTCGTCTGGGGCGGCGAGTTCGAGAACCAGGACCGCGCGATGAAGCGCCTCGGCGTGGTCGTGCCGGTGTCGGCGCTCGTGGTCTTCTCGCTCCTCTACATGGCGCTCGGCTCGGCGCGCAGCGCCTCGATCGTGCTCGCGGTCGCCCCGTTCGCGATGACGGGCGGCGCCGCGGCGCTCCTGGTGTGCGGGATCAATCTTTCGGTCAGCGCGGTCGTCGGCTTCATCGCCCTGCTCGGCCAGGTCTCGCTCGCGGCGCTGCTCGTCATCAGCGCGATCGAGTCGCGGCGGCGGGAGGGCGAGGCGCTGGCGTCGGCGATCGTCGCGGGGGCGTCCGCGCGCCTGCGGGCCGTGCTGATGACCGCGCTGCTCGCGATTCTCGGGCTGACCCCGATGGCGATCTCGCGTGGGGTCGGCAGCGAGATCCAGCGTCCCTTCGCCCTGGTGATCATCGGCGGGTTGTTCACGTCGATCGCCGTCGTGCTCTTCCTCCTCCCGATCGTCTACGCGACCGTGACGAGCCGGGAGATGCCGGTTCCGGAGACCGACGAGGATCTCCGATGACGTTTTTCGTCCCCTTGCTCCTTTCCGCCGCCGCGGCCGGTGCTGCGCCTCCACTCCCCTTGGTGAGTCGCGCGCCGGTCGCGGCGGTGGGAAGCACGAGCTCCCTCCCGCCGACCGTGGACCTCTCGCTGTCCGAGGCGCTCGACATGCTCCGGAACGGGAACGCGCGGACCGAGGCGGACAAGGCCCCGATCGAGGCGGCGCGCGCCGACCTCGTCGCGGCGGCGGTCGCGCCGAACCCGACGATCGCATACGAGGGCACGCGCCTCCACTCCGGGACGAACACGGGTGCGGCCGATGTCGACACGCTCACCGCGGAGTGGCCGGTGCTGCTCTTCGGGCAGCGCAAGGCGCGCAAGGACGCGGCCGGGAGCGCGGTCGCCGCGTCGGAGGCCCACGTGGCGGCGGACTTCGCCGAGCGCGCGCGCGACCTCCGGAAGGCGTACGACACGCTGCGGATCCAGCAGGAGCGCGTCGAGGTGCTCACCGAAGCGCGCGAGGACCTGACGCGAATCGCAGGGATCGTCGCGGCGCGGCGGAGCGCGGGCGATGCGTCGGATTACGATGCGCTCCGGGTCGAGACCGAATCCCGCGAGATGGGCGCGCAGCTCGGCGACTCGGAAGGAGACCTCTCGGAAGCGCAGGGGCGCGTGGCCTCGATGCTCGCCCGCCCGGCGCTGATCCCGCGCGCGACCCGCGACGTGAAGCCGGCGGCGATCGAGCCGCTCGACGCCGAGGCGCTCTGGCCGGAGGCCGAATCGAAGCTCCCGGAGCTCGAGGCCGCCCGGCGGGACGGCGCCGCGGCGCGCGCGGGCGAGCACGCCGCCCGCCGCGACCGCTGGCCGGCCCCGGCGTTGACCGGGGGGGTCGAGAGCACGCGGGACGCCTCGAGCAAGTCGTGGGTCTTCGGCCTGTCGTTCCCGATCCCGATCCTCGACCGGAACCAGGGCGCGCTGGCGCACGCGCAGGCGGCCGCCGACGAGGCGGACCTGAGGCGCAAGGCGCTCGAGGCCGAGCTCCGCGCGGAGCTCGACGCCGCCGTCCGCGTCGCGGTGCGCCGACGCGCCGCGGTCGCCGAGCTCGAGACGGGAGTGGCCTCCAAGGTCCCGCAGATGCGGTCGATGGCGGAGACGGCCTATCGCGAGGGGCGCGGGGGGATCCTCGAGCTACTCGACGCGCTCCGCTCGCTCACGGCCACGCGCCTCGCGCGCCTCGACGCGCTGCAGTCGATGGCCGAGGCGGACGCCGACCTCCTCTTCCTCCTCGGGCGCGCCGATCAGGACGCCGCGCCGGGATCCTAAGGGACCAAATCGGTCCCGCGCCCGCGGGCCGCGCGCGTGCCCGCGAACCTAAGATGCCCCTTCCGCGGCGGACCGTCCGCGCCCGATCGCGGCCAGGAGGCATCATGAGCGTGCTCACCGACAAGAAGGCCGACCTCGCGGGCCCGGGAATCTCGACCTACGCCGAGGTCGCGAAGATCCTCCCGTCCGACTACCGGCCGCTTCTCGATCCCAAGGAGACGCAAGTCGCGCTGGCGGCCATCAAGCGCTTCATCGAGGACGGCCTGTGCAAGGAGCTGAACCTCTTCCATGTCGAGGTTCCGCTGATCGTCACGAAGGAAAGCGGCGTCAATGACTATCTGGATCGCGACGGCTCGCGGACGCCGATCGAGTTCCCCTGCGGCCTGGGCCTCGAGAAGCGACTGGACTGCCAGGTCGTCCAGGCGGCGACGAAGTGGAAGAGGATGGCGCTCCGCCGGTTCGGCTGCGAGGTCGGCGAGGGGATCTGCACCGACATGCGCGCGGTGCGGAAGGACTACTTCCTCGACCACGATCACAGCGCCTACGTCGACCAGTGGGACTGGGAGAAGCGGATCGCGGAGTCCGACCGGAATCTCGACATGCTCCGCCGAACGGTCCGCGGCATCTGGCAGGTGATCAAGGGCGCCGAGGCGTTCGTGCAGGCGCACTTTCCCGCCCTGCGGGACCCCCGCTTCCCGCTGCTGCCCGAGGAGCTGACCTTCCTCCACGCCGAGGAGCTGCTCGAGATGTACCCGAATCTCCCGCGCAAGCAGCGGGAGACGGAGCTCCTCCAGAAGCACCCGGCGGTCTTCATCATCGGGATCGGCTCGGTGCTCAAGGACGGATACCCGCACGAGATGCGCGCCGCTGACTACGACGACTGGGTCACGCCGACGATCACCCGTAACGGCGAGACCTATCACGGCCTGAACGGGGACATCCTCGTGTGGAACCCGGTCACGAAGAGACGGCACGAGCTGTCCTCGATGGGGATCCGGGTCACGAAGGAGACGCTCAAGCAGCAGCTCAAGCTGGCCGGACAGACCGATTTCCTGAAGCTCCCGTATCACCGCGCGATCGTCAGTGACGAGATCCCGCTGTCGATCGGCGGCGGAATCGGTCAATCGCGGACGACGATGCTCCTGCTCCGGAAGGCGCACCTCGGCGAGGTCAGCGTCACCGTGTGGCCGAAGGAGCTGAAGACGATCTGCGAGAAGCGGAACATCTTCGTTCTCGACTGAGGATTGGGGAAAAGTGGTCGGCGGAGAGGCTGCTTGCTACGCGGGAACGACGACGTAGGTCGACGAAGAGGTTGGACGCGGAATCCTCTGCCCCGTAGCGCGCAATCCTTCGACGTGGAACCGGATCGCCGCGCGCATGCGTGCGACGGTGCGCTGACGCGTCGGTCCGGTGGCCGCGCAGCCCGGCAAGTCCGGCGAATAGGCCGAATAACCGGTTCTGGCTTTCTCCACGACGATGAGAACTTTCATTGTTCTCTCCCTGCCTGTCGAAAGATACTCCTGAGCGTCTTCGGAGCCAACTCATCGCCGGGTTTCCCGGCGATCGTGACGAGACCGCGGCGGACAGGATGAGCGAGTTGTCTGTGGCTTCCGCGCTGGCGGACGACGTACCAGCCGTCCCGTTCCAGCAGGCGAAGGACGTCGCGGACTTTCAGTTGACCCCGCCGACCGTCTCCACGGCGTCGAGGTTCTCATCGACGCCGAGGGGTCGACGGGCCGGGGCGATCGATAGCGGTTGCGAGACGGAAACGCCGCGGATCAGCCGATCAGTTCAAGAGGTCGATCCGAACAGATCCGCCTGAGGATCCCAGAACGGGCCGGTCAGGCCGATCCGCGCGAAGATCTCGCGCATCTCCGCCGGCTGCGGGCGCCGCGAGTCGGGCTGCAGGCGGGTGGAATACCACGCGCGCGCAAGCCCCCACAGCTGGTCGATGCGAACGAGGGGCCTGAGCGGATAGGAGTTCGCGGCGCACCAGGCACGCACCTGTTCTTCCGACCGGAAGAACAGCATCCGGCTTCAAGTGAAGACGATGTCGTCCCACCAGTGCGCGGCCGGGACGACGCAGTGGAACAGCCAGTCGCAATCCCCCGGGCCGTCCTCGTCGATTCGCAGCTCGAGAGGCTCGCGGCTCTGCTCGCAGCGCGAGTGAACCACCGCCGGCCTGCGAAGCGCCGCGGGGATGCCGAGCGCGTCCCACGCACAGTTCGCGAAGTACGGAACGCCTTCCGCTATCACGCGGTGCTGGGTCGGCACGCCGGAAAACGGCGGTGCCATCCGGATGGATTCCCCGTCAGG
>DATKHQ010000137.1:0-6209 GCA_035510175.1 Candidatus Sulfotelmatobacter sp.
TGAGCGGATTCCGGATCTCGTGAGCCAGCCCCGACGCGAGCTTGTCGCGGTCGGTGCGGCGCTCGGCCGACGACTTCGCACGCTCGAGCTCGTGGACGCGCCGGAGCAGCCGCAGGACGTACACGAAGGCGATGACCAGCAGCACGACGCCGGCGGTGGCGAACAGCGCGACCTTCACGCGCAACCCCGACTCCAGCGCCTCGATGTCGCTCGCGAAGGCGTCGTTCGACAGCCCGACGTGCACGTCCCCTTGCCAGGCCCCGCCGACGGTCAGGGGTGCGCTCGCGACGACCTCGGTTCCCTGATCGGGCTTCCCGACGACTCCTGCAACGGCCACGAGCGCCCTGAAACGATCGCGGACCTCGATGAATCGGATTCCGGGGCTGGCGTCGAGGCGCTCCTGGAGAGTTTGCTGCAACGCCGCTTTGGCGCGGTGGAGCCGGTAAAAATCCATCCCCGACGTCCCCCTCCCGAGCGAGGTGACGACGTTTGCGATACGGAGGGCTTCGCGCCGTCCGATGTAAATCCGGGAGTCCCGGGCCATTTTTCTGAGGTCCTGGAACGCGACTTCCCGGGCCGCCCAGCCAAGAATCGCGAAAAGTGCAGCAAAAACAACAAAAGCCCGGATCGTCTCCCCGCCGCCTGGGAGACCGAGGACCCCGTCACGCTGGAAGGAGGGCCGCAGCATCGGCATGGCCATTCTAGCGAGGCTCGTTGCGGACCGACGCGCTGCAAGTTCTCCGCGCGGTACGATGCGCCGGGCGATCGGGTCTTGACCGTAGTTCTCCCAAGGAGTACTTGAAGTATTGAACGAAAAAGGTATGAGGGAGAACTCGACCCCGGATAATGGGATCAAGGCAAGCCCGGAATGATCCGGACGCCATCCGGGGACCGGATAGAGGGCCGGACGAGTTGGGAGGGACGGCGCATGGAAGCTCAAGCAGCGGATAGCTCTCTAAAGGGCAGCGTCCGCCTCGGAAATTACCTGCGGCGGCTGCGCGCCGGATACGGGTACTCCCTCCGCCGCGTCGAAGAGCGCGCGAAGGCCGAGGGAGGCGAGATCGACAATTCGCAGCTCTCCCGCTACGAGAAGGGGATCTGCTACCCGTCGTTCGACAAGCTGCGCGTCCTGGCGAGCGTCTTCAACGTCTCGGTCCAGGCCTTCTCCGACGTCGTCGACCTCGAATCGTACGAAGAGCTCAAGCCGGCCGGCGGTGAGCCGAAAGCGCTCGTCGCCGCCGGAAATGCGGCTCTCAAGTCGGGCGACTACGGGCGGGCGTTCGCCCACTACGAGTTCGCGCTCGACCTCCTGCACGACGGGGGGACCGCCTCCGACGACGAGATGGTCGACCAGACGCGGATCAACCTCGCGTATGCGCTGTCCCGCCTGGGCAAGCTGGCCCTCGCCGAGCAAGAGCTGCGGCAAGCCTTGCGGGGCGCGCGCACGCTTGCTCCCGCGCTGAACGCCCGCGCGCTGCTCTCCCTCGCCAATTTGCACGCGGATCAGGGCGACCTGATGCTCGCGGAGATCGAGGCGGAGAAGGCGTTCGCGCTGGCGAAGGCCGAGCACCTCGATCTGCTCTGCGCCCGCTCGCTCCACACGCTCGGCCGCGTCCTCGCCGAGCGCCGGCAGCACCTCGCCGCCGTCGAGCGGTATCGCGAGTCGGGGGCCCTCTACGACACCTGCGGTGAGACCGTTGAAGCGATCCGGGTGAGGATCAACCTCGGCGACAGCTACGTGTCGATGGGCAAGCTGCGCGAGGGGATCCGACTCTTGCGCACGGCGCTCGCGGAAGCCCATGCGACCGGACACCGGCGCCTCGAAGCGCAGTGCTACAGCAATCTCGGCGACGCCTACCGGCGGGCGAACGAGGTCTCCCAGTCGCAGGCCTGCTTCCAGCAGTCGGACGCCCTGGCCGGCAGCCCCGAGCGGTATACCGACATCCTGTTCTTCAACGCGTTCCACGAGTGGAAGATGGCCGCGGCCCAGGGGAACCCGACGAGGGAGAAGATCTCGTTCGGGAGGCTCAAGGTCCTCCGGTCCTCGCTCGAGAGACGGTTCCCCGAGGTCGACGCGTTCGACTCTTACGTCGAGAGGAGGCGGAGCGATGTGTAACTCGCGCGTTCCCGTCACCTTGATGCTCTCCTTTGGACTCGCGACGAGCGTGGCTCTAGGCGCCGGTCCGCGGGCGCCGGAAAAGGGCCGCACGGCACCCCCGGGGATCGCCGGGCTCGCCGATCACGTTCCGGCGATCGACGGCCCGGTCGCGACGACCGTCGCTCCGGACGGCCGGATCTGGGCCGTCTGGTCCTACCGCGCATCCGGCGAGTTCGACGTCGCGGTCGCCTCCAAGGACCCCGCCGGGGCATGGTCGAGCCCGACGTTCTTCGGCCGGCGGGACGGGGTGGATCAGCTGGATCCGGCGCTCGCGGTAGATGCCGCCGGCAATCTCTATCTCGCCTACACGACGAAGGCCCCGCAGGCCGTCTTGCTCGCGGTCCGCCCGGCGGGCACGATGGAATGGTCGCAAGGGTCGCGGCTCGCCGCCGAGCCAGGAGTCTCCGATCCCGCGGTGAGGATCGTCGGCGACCGCGTGGTCGTCGCCTACCGGACCGCGCGCGGCGTAGAGGTGACCGACGTGCCGGTGGTTCCCCCGGCCTTCGTGCCGAGCGGAATCCAGGACGGGCCCGACGGCGTTGACCCGCTCGGCGTCACCGGCGGCGCACCTGCCGGCGGCGGATCCGGATCCGGTTCGGGATCCGGCTCCGGCGGCAACGGTGGGAACGGCGGCGGGAACGGCGGCGGGAACTCTAGCGGTTCTGGAAGCGGCCAGTAGACTCGACCCCGATGCCGTGGACGCGCGCGATCCGCGCGTTCCTCGACGTACGACTTACGTCTCGTATTCGCTCTTCCTTTCGAGGATAATTCCTCATAACCTTCTTGACACTCGGCACTTCGGCTTTCTACTATTCCCGTGGTGGTCTGAAGTGGAGCGAAGTGGGTCGTATTTGATATCCCACACTCCACCTCGCACCCACGGGCGGCACGAGTCAGAAGCGGCGAGGTCCGGCAAGCGGGGCATGTGCTCGCGCAGAACGTCGTTCCTCTCACCGAACCGCCCTGAAGGGTACGGCCGATGCTGCGAGGAAGCGCGCTCGCCAAGATCGACGAGAAGGGACGGTTGAAGGTCCCGGCGTCGTTCCGCGCCGCGATCGAATCGAAGTACGGCCCCGAGTTCTTCGTCACGAGCCTCAGGGGGGATTCGGTCCGCATCTACCCGATGGAGGTGTGGGTCCGCATCGAGGAGCGCGTCGCGCGCGTGTCCTCGCTGAATCCTTCGGTGATGCGCTTCAAGAACGCCGTGAATTACTTCGGCCAGACCAGCGCGATCGACGGCCAGGGACGCGTCCTCATCCACCCCCACCTGCGGGAGCGGGCGGACGTCAAGGGCGAGGTGGTCGTGCTGGGCCAGCAGGACTTTCTCGAGGTCTGGAACCGGTCGGTGTTCGAGGAGCGGATGACCTCGGATCCGCTGACCGATGCAGACCTCGGGGTCCTTTCGGAACACGACATCTAGACGGGCGGTGCGGGAGCCGCCCTCGGACGAACCGTCGACATGCTTTCAGCCCTGGCGAGCGAGGTCCCATCGGCGATGGCCCGCCGCGACGCGCCCCACGTACCGGTTCTCCTCGCGGAGACCCTGGAGGGGCTGCGCGCGGCACCCGGGCTGACGATCGTGGACGCGACGCTCGGCCCGGGAGGTCATGCCGAAGCGCTCGCCGAGGCCGTCGGCCCGTCGGGGCGCGTCGTCGGCATCGACCGCGACCCAGGCGCGATCGCGTTCGCGAGGCACCGCCTCGCCCCATTCGGCGACCGATTCGTTCCCCTTTGGGGGGATCACCGCGACCTCGCGGCGCTGCTGCGCGGTGCCGCGATCCCGGTCGTCGACGCCGTGCTCGCCGACCTCGGGATCTCCTCCCTCCAGCTCGACGATCCGTCCCGGGGATTCTCGTTCTCGGCGGACGGACCGCTCGACATGCGCCTCGAGCCCGGCGGCGGGACTCCCTCGGCCGCCGATCTGGTGGCGACTCTCGACGTGCGAAGCCTCGCGGAGGTCCTCTCGCGATGGGGCGAGGAGCGCGACGCGCGGAAGATCGCCGGAGCGATCGTGCGGGAGCGCGAGCGTGCCCCGATCACGACCACGGGGCGGCTCTCCGAGGTCGTCGCGCGCGCGGCCGGCCCCGCGGCGCGGCGTTTCAAGATCCACCCGGCGACGCGCACGTTCCAGGCGCTGCGCATCGCCGTCAACCGCGAGATCGAGGGCATCCCCGAGCTCGTCCAGGGCGCGTCCGAGATCCTGCGCCCCGGCGGCCGCCTCGCCGTGATCTCGTTCCATTCTCTCGAGGACCGTGCGGTCAAGCAGACGATGCGCGAGCTGGCGCATCGATGCGTCTGCCCGCCGGGGCTCCCGGTCTGCGCGTGCGGCCGGGAGGACGTCTTCCGCATCGTGACGGCGCGGCCGATCGTCCCCTCGGACGCCGAGGTTCGCGCGAATCCCAGAGCGCGCAGCGCGAAGCTGCGCGTCGCCGAGAGGGTGTGATGGCACGCATTGCGATCGACCCGATCCGGCGCTGGCGGAACGCCCCCGTCCAGCGCGAGGTGGACAGCCGGCGCGTGCTCGCGGTCTGGAAGGTGGTCCTCGGCGTGGCCGTCGCGGTCGCCCCGTTCGCCGTGTACCTCCTGCAGATCATGAGCTACGTGCAGACCGAGTACGCGATCGGTGCCTTGCGCTCCCAGCAGGCACGGCTGCTCGAGCAGGAGCGGCGCCTGTCGATCCACAAGGCCGCGCTCGAATCGCTCCCGGTGGTGGAGCGGCGCGCGGCGACGGAGCTCGGTCTCGAGCACCCCCCCGCCTCGCACGTCCTCGTCGTGTCTTCCTCGGATCTTCCCGGCGCCCGGTCCGACCGGCCCGGCGTCACGCCCCCCGCGGCGCGCTGATCGGGAGGCGTCGACGCGCGTGGACAGGATCCCGGACGCCCAGGCGGCACGATCGATCCGAGCCCGCGTCGTCACGCTCGTCGCGGGGGTGACGCTCGCGGGGACGATCGTCGCCCTGCGTCTCGTGCAGCTTCAGGTCGTCGAGGCGGATCGCCTCAAGGCCCGGGCGCTCCGGCAGCACCAGCAGGTGATCGAGATCCCCGGGCGCCGCGGATCGATCCGCGACTGCAAGGGGCGTGAGTTCGCGGTGAGCGTCACGACGTCGTCGCTGTACGCGCACCCGCAGCGCATCAAGGATCCCGACAAGATCGCGGCGCGCCTCGCCGCGGCGCTCGACCGGCCGGCAAGCGAGATCCTGGCGCTGCTCCGGTCGGACCAGCCGTTCGTCTGGATCGAGCGGCGGCTCGAGCCGAAGACGGCGCAGGCCGTGCGGGATCTCGGCCCGCCGGTGGGCAAGGGCCAGGCGATCGATTTCCAGGAGGAGCCCAAGCGCTTCTACCCGCAGGGCCGGCTCGCCATCCACATCGTGGGCGCGACGGACATCGACCAGCACGGGACCGAGGGGATCGAGAAGCGGTTCGACGACGTCCTCCAGGGGGACCCGACGCGCTACCTCGCCGCGCGCGACGCGCACGGCACGATGCTCCTCCAGAAGCTCGCGGCGCCGTTGAAGCCGAGCGAGGACGTCGTGCTGACGATCGACTTCGTGCTCCAGCACGTGGTCGAGCGCGAGCTCGACCGGGCGATGGCGGACACGGGCGCAAAGGCCGGCACGGCGCTCCTGCTCGACCCGAAGACCGGCCACGTGCTGGCGCTCGCGAACCGGCCGACCGTAGATGCGGGAAGCTACGCGAGGAGCCGGCCGGACGATCGCCGGGACCGCGCGGTTACCGACGGCTACGAGCCGGGCTCGACGTTCAAGATCGTCAGCGCCTCGGCGGCGGTCGAAGCCGGCTCCGTCACCCCCGAGCAGCGGTTCAACTGCTCTCATTACACGGTCGCCGGCAAGTCCTACACGGACGTTCACAAGTTCGGCGTGCTCTCGCTGCGCGAGATCCTGGAGCACTCCTCGAACGTCGGGATGGTCCAGGTCGGAAGCTCGATTCCCCGCGAGACGCTCCGCAAGACGGTGCTCGATTTCGGATTCGGCCGCCGGACCGGGATCGAGCTCCCCGGCGAGACGCGCGGCACGGTGCCCTCGATCGGGCGG
>DATKHQ010000138.1:0-4403 GCA_035510175.1 Candidatus Sulfotelmatobacter sp.
ATTCCGGACGACGGCGACGCGCTCGCCGCCGATCGTCACGCCGACGGGGCGCGACGGGGTGACGGCGTCCACCGCGCACACGTCGACCCAGCCGTCCGGCGTGCGGCGGCCGGCCTCGCGATCGGCCGCCCGTCCTCGCAGCGCGGCCGCGAGATGGACGCCGAGGATCCACGTCGCTCCGGCCGCGACGATCCCGAACAGAGGCGCGCGCTCATCCGAGTGCAAGGCGCCGAAGGCGATGTGCGCCACGAGGAGCGCGTAGGCGAGGTAGACGAGCATGTGGATCGACTTCCAGACCGGAGCGGTGAGGTTCGCGAGCCAGAAGTCGTGGCTCGTCGCCGCCATTACCAGCAGGATCCCGAGGGCCGCGGCGCCGAGCGGCTGGAACGGAACCGATCCGGGAAGCGCGCGAAACGAGCCGTCGGAGACCAGGACGCTGACGAACGGATTCATGTTCGACAGCGCGTGGAACTGGAAGATCGAGAAGGCGCCGTGCGCGGCGGCGACGCAGAACATCGTCACGCCCAGGTGCCGGCGGTTGTAGAGCAGCGGCAGGAAGCGACGGTCGAGGCGCGCGAGCGGACCGATCGACAAGACGACGTGGAGCATCAGGAACGCGCACGTGCCGAGCGCGCGGATGATCGCGGTCTCGATCGTGGCATTGGGATGGATCGCGACGTGGAGCCCCGCGAACAAACCGAGATAGACGAGCACGCCGGCGGTCAGCACGGCGTCGTAGATCCGCTTCTGGCGGCTCCAGCCGACCGCGACGTACCCGTGACCCATCGTCAGCGCCCCGCCGCCTCGCCGGCGGCCGGCCCGGGCAGGTGCTCCATGACCGGGGCGGGCCGCCGGGTCCGCGCGGCCCAGTACAGAACCAACGGGAGGACGACGGCGAGGAGTACGGCCGCCACGCGGTGACGGCGGCGAAGGCGGTGATTCATGGCGCCCGTCGGGACGCCGAGCGGTGCGCGTTGGTCTCGTCGGGAGGCTCCGTGAGCCCGCGGGCCCACCGCGCGAGCAGGTACGGCCAGAAGAGCGCCGCGCCGGGGATGATCAACACGCGGAAGCCCCAGGAGCCACCCCGCGCCGACGGATCGATCCGGCGCGCCCCGGCGATCGCGAACGGCAGAGCGAACGCAAGGCCGAGTGCGAGATAGGCCCCGGCGAGGAGGACGACGATCCGAGCGAGACCCGGCGGCACGATTCGAGTTCTCCGACGATCGATGGGAAGATAACCCGGAAGGGAGCCGTCCATGACCATCGACTTCACCGACCGTCACGTCGTCGTCACAGGGGCCGCCGGGGAGATGGGGGAGGCCGTCGCCCGGGCGCTGCTCGACGCGGGGGCGACGGTGCATCTGCCGGTTCGCGAGGGCGCCAAGGCTCGCGCGCTCTATGCGGCGCGCGAAGGGCGCGTCCGCATCAGCGACGTGGCCGATCTCACGGACGAGGCCGCGGTCGCGGCGTACTACGGCGGTCTGCCGGCCCTCTGGGCGTCGATCCACTGCGCCGGAGGGTTCTCGTGGGGGCGCCTCGACGACATCGCGCTGGCCGAGTTCCACCGATTGATGGGCATGAACGCGGTGTCCGCGTTCCTGTGCACGCGGGAGGCGGTGAAGAAGATGCGCGGGCGCGGGGGACGGATCGTCAACGTCTCGGCGCAGGCCGGGGTCGAGCCGCGGCGCGGCGCGGGAAAGGTCGCCTACGCCGCCAGCAAGGCCGCCGTCGCCGCGATCACGCTCGCCGCGGCGGAGGAGGTCGCCGCCGAGGGGATCTGGGTGAACGCCGTCGTCCCGTCGATCATTGATACCGCCGCGAATCGCAAGTCGGATCCCGGTGGGGACTATTCGAACTGGCCGAAGCTCGACGAGGTTGCGGCCACCGTGGTCTTCCTCGCATCGCCTCAAAACTTCGTGACCCGCGCGGCGCTCGTCCCCGTCTATGGCCAGTCCTAGGGACACCCTGCTTTGTTTTTCTGTTCAATCCCCTTTTTCTTGCGCGGCTCCCCGGATACCGCCGCGCGGCGAAAATAGGGGATTGAACAGAGAAACAAAGCAGGGTGTCCCTAGAATTCCTTGACGAGGCCGGCGTAGCGTTTCTCGATCTTGAAGCCGTACGCGTAGAAGTATTCGGGCCGGAAGAACCCAGTCGTTACCGCGGCGGCGCCGGCGGCGCGCATCCGGCTGAAGAATTCCTTGATGAGGCCGTCGGCGACTCCCTTCTTCCGGTACGCCTCCGCGACCACGATCTTCTCGAGGTGCGCGGAGCGCCCGTCGTCCTCGAACTCGTAGTAGATCCCGCCGATGAGCGCCCCACGCTCGTTGATCGCGACCAGGTACTGGTGCTCCGGCCGGAACTGCACGTCGAGCTTCGCGGCCAGGAAGAGACGGTGGAGGCGACCGACCTCCTTCGGCGTCAGCGCGTGGCGCACCTGGAACAGATCGCCGTCGTGGTCCTCGAGCGTCACCACCATCTCGCTCTGGGGGCGCCCCGCCCCGGCCGCGCGCACGAACCCCGCGGCGTCCTCGGGGCGCAGGTGGGGGTACGAAAGGCGCGCGACGAAGTAGTCGTCGTCGGGCCCGACGGCGACCCCCGCCCGCATCTCGGCGATGGCGTCGATCACCGCGTCCCCGACCAGCTCTCCCCGGCGGAGGCGGAGGACGATCTGCTGGAGGCCCGCCACCACGGGAGCGGGCGCCCCCGCAAGGACCGTCTCCAGGAAGAAACGCGTCCGGGTTTCCGGGTAGCTCGCCGCGAGCCGCGCCAGGCCGTAGGTTTCCCAGAACTCCAGGAGCGTTCGCGCGCGCGCCTGCGGCGTGGCGTCCCCCGATAGCGCCGCCCACCTCCGGTACCGCCGTACGGCGAAGTACAGCCGCATCGGCATGAACCCGCGCGACTCCACGCCGTCGATGAAACGCCGCAGCGACTCGCGCAGGTCTGCCGGAAGTGCTTCATCCTCCCGGTGCAGGATCTCCCGCAGCATGTGCAGCCCTTCGCGCTCCCCCGCGATCTCGAGGAGCGGTGCGACGAGCTGGCCCCACCCGACCATCCCGGCCAGCGCGGGGTACGCGGCCTCCACCGGGGCCACGAACGCCTCGCGGAGGAACCGCAGCATCGGGACGAGGCCCGCATGCGGCCGGACCGCCGCCACGGAGACGATCCGGGCGCCCGTCTGGTAGTCGTGCGCGGGGACGATGACGTTTTCCATTCCGGGGTCGGCGATCTCCTGCGTCCGGCCCGTGCGATTCCAGAAGTCGTAGTGCGCGGCGAGCGCGCTCCAGGCGAAGAACGGCCAGAGCTGCCGGAGCCGCTCGTCGTCCCCGAGGCGGGCTTGCCGCTTGAGCGATTTGTCCAGCGGATCGCCGGGAATGAACTCCTCGCTCCAGAGGTCGCTTCCCGGCCAGTACCCGCCGAAGTCGCCGACGAGCGGCTCGCGCTCGCCCGGCTCCGCGGAGAGCACGAGCCAGTGGAGCTCCGTCCGCACGTCGTTCTTCGCCCGGCCCTGGTCGAGGTTGGCCGCGACGTCGTACGCCCCCTGGAACCGTGTCTGCACCGTGATCCGGTACACCGTCTTTCCGTGACGGTCCCCGAGCGGCCGGATCCAAACGCCCCCGGGAGGGATGTCGCCCAGGCGCGGCGTGGCGCCTCCCGAGAACAGGAAGATCGCCTCGCGAAGGAACGCGGTGTCGCGGATCGCCTCGCGCAGCCGGTCGCGGTCTCGCGGCGGGATCGCGTCGTCGAAGACGATCACGCTCTCCCAGCCGTACTCCTGGCCGGTCTCCGGATCGACGGCGACCCGGATCGCCGGACCGAGCCATTGCCGGAACCCGGAGACGAGGTCGTCGAGCGCGCGCCACGCCTCCTGGCGGACGTCGTCGCGGGCCCCGAACAGCATCATGCGCACCAGGAACGCGCGGATGTGGCGGTAGCGCGCGGGGTGGGACGCCCCGTACTCCGCGAGGAACTTCAGCAGCGAGGCGGCGCGCCGCTCGAGCCCCGCGTCCCCGGCCCGGCAGACCTCCCGCGTCTCGTCGATGAAGGCCAGGAGGCGCACGTCGGAAAGGGTCCGCTCGCACAGCGCCGCGCGCGTGTCGGGATCGAGCAGGACCCCCGAAGCCGAGAGGAACTTCTGTAGCGTCGGCCGCACGCGCGTCTCGCGCTCGAGCGGGGCGAGCGCCACGAATGCCCGGCGCCGGACGGCCAGGAACGGCGTTCCGGGCCCGCGCCGCAGCACCTCGCGCGCCGGCTCCGAGAGCAGCCCTTCCTCGTCCTGGACAATCCGTCCGAGCAGGGCGACCGCTTCGAGCGCTCCCGACTCGTCCGACGATTCGAGCAGGAGCGCCGCGTGGTGAAGGTCCATCAGGTCGAGGGCGGCGCGGGACGCAGCACCGCGCACGGCG
>DATKHQ010000139.1:0-8407 GCA_035510175.1 Candidatus Sulfotelmatobacter sp.
CGCTCCAATCGGTCGATCTCGTTACGAAGCAGCCGGTGGAAGCGGACGTCGAGCGCACCGACACGGTGCCGATCGTCGCGGCCGGGGTCGTCGGCGAGGCGATGGTCGCGCTCGTGTTGGCGGACGAGATGCTGATCAAGCTGGGAGGGGATTCGCTCGGCGAGGTCCGCGCGAGTCTCGACGCCTATCGAGCGCGGCTCGAAGATTTTTGACCTGAAAAGAGCGGAGCCGCGTGACGCCTGCGCTTACCCCCCGGTTCGCACGGCACCTCGCGGCTCCCAGATGGTCTACCTGGCCTCCCCCGAAACCCAGGGACCGTCAATACTTATACGAGCAGACCCACCCTCGCTCAATCGCGGTTAAAGGACACATTGTGACTTTTCAAGGACCGATTTCGAACGATCGACTGGCACGAATCCGGGTGTAGAATCGATCGGACGCTGTTCGCTCTCCCCGGTATTGGGATTCCCAGGCACGGGTCGAGATACCAGGGGTGGGTACACGTTGGCCGACCTCCCGGCGCGCAGGCCGGAAAGTGGATTTTGGCGGGTCGAGTCGATTTGGGATGACCCTCCGCCGGGGAGAGCGAGCAGCGTCCGAGGGCGCTTCTTTCATTCAGACTCCAAACCCAGCAACCGTGCCGATCGCAGACAGACCTTAGCCCGGACGCGGTGCCCCTGTCAAGCAGGAATACAACATGTCGAGTTCGGGACCGAGCAAACCCCCATATCCGGGGGTGGTTGAGCTCGAAATCACGGCCTGGGCCGCCGGGGGGCGGGGCCTGGGGCGCCTCGACGGCCGGGTCTGGATGGTTCCCGGGACCATGCCCGGCGACCTAGTCGCGGCCCGGATCGCGCGCGATCACGGCCGCTGGGTCGAGGGACGCGCCCAAGCGACCCTCACGCACGCTCCCGGACGCAGACCCCCGGTTTGCCCGATCCAGCCGACGTGCGGCGGATGTCCGATGATGATTGCGTCCGAGGAAAGCCAGCGCGAGGCGAAACGTCAGTTCGTCATCGACGCCCTCACGCGCATCGGCGGCCTCGGAGACGTTTCCGTCGACGGGATTGTCCCGTCGCCGAACGATCTCGCATACAGGAACAAGATCGAGCTGGCTTTCGGCCGGGACCCGAGCGGAAAACGAGTCCTCGGCTACCACCGCGGCGACGATCCGGGACGGCTGGTCGACGTCGAGCGATGCGCGGTCGCTGACGAGCGGCTCCAGCAAGCGCTCGAGCTGGCGCGGGATTTCTTCGTCGACGGCGAAGGCAAGGACGATCCGATCCTCGATGACGATCGCGACGCGGTCCGGCTGGTTCTCCGTGCATCGGCGAAGCGACCGCAGGTTCTGATCGCACTGCGCACGACCGATCGTCTTTTCGAGACGGCGGCGGCGTTCGCGGCGCTCGCCGCCGAGCGCCTCCCGCAACTTGCCGGCGTCGTACGCATCGTGGCCGCAGCTGGGCGCCGTGGCGGCTCCCGCGTGGAAACCCTCGCGGGCGAGCCGTGGATCGAGGATGAGCTCCTCGGTATCGGCTGCCGCGTGCCCGCCGCGACGTTCCTCCAGGTCAACGCGGCGGCCGCGGAGGCGATGCTCGCGAGCGTCGTCGAGTCCGCCGGATCTCCGCGATCCGTCGTGGAGCTCTACGGCGGCGTCGGCGGCATCGGGCTCGCGCTCGCCCGGCGCGGCGCCAGAGCGACGATCGTCGACGCCGACGGCGACGCCGTCGCCTGCGGCCGCGACGCCGCCGAGCGCGCCGGCATCGGTTCCGCGACGTTCGTTCAGGATGACGTCGGCCGGTTTCTCGCTGCCCCACCCGCGGCCGTCGGCCGACCCGATCTCGTGATCGCCGACCCGCCGCGCACCGGCCTCGGGCGCGGCGTCGCGTTCGGCATCGCGAGCCTTACGGCACCGCGCATCGCGATGGTGTCGTGCGATCCGGCGACGCTCGCGCGAGATCTCGCGACGTTGACGCGCGCGGGGTATGCGGTCGACCGCGTGACGCCGTACGATCTGTTCCCGCAGACGGCGCACGTCGAAGCGGTGGCGTGGTTGAGGGCCGGGTAGCGAGCCGGCTCGCTCAGTCCTCAGAACGTCCGCACGACCTCCGCCCCCGCCACGCTCGCCAGGAACGACTCCGCCACCAGCGCCCGGTTGAGGTTCAACCTCAGGTCGTGGCGGAGGCGGTCGACGTACTCGAGAAGCTCGGCCGCGCGTCTGGCGCCGAGCGCCTCGCCGAGCTTCGCGATGCCCGGCGCGGCGTCCGCGTTGACGATCGCGGCGTCGCCGGCCGCGGCGCGGGCGGCGTCGCGCAGGAGCACCGCCGCGAGATCGAGCTCGTCGTCGAGGTCGGTCTCCTCGCTCGTCATCGCCTTCGCCCAGGCCGGCAGGTGCGCGGCGGCGCCGGGATCCGTGGCGAGAGCGACGAGGCGCGCAAGCGCCTCGTCGCGATGCGCCCGTCGAGCGGCCAGATCGAGCGTCAGGGCCCTGCCGGGGCGGCCCTCGGACAGCGCGGCGCGGGACCGCGCCTCGTCGCGCGGCATCCCGCGCTTCTCGAGCGCCGCCGCGAGGCTGGCGGGATGCATCGCGCCGAACCCGATCTGGAAGCAGCGCGAGCGGATCGTCGGGAGAAGCAGGTGGGGACGCGAGGCGACGAGCAGCAGCACGGCGCTTCCGGGCGGCTCCTCGAGCGTCTTCAGGAGGGCGTTCTGCGATGCGGCGTTCATCGCGTCGGCGGGGTCGACGACGAACACGCGGCGCGCTCCCTCGCGCGGGGCGTAGGTCGCGTGCTCGTTCAGGTCGCGGATCTGATCGATCGTGATCTGGCGCTTGAGATCGCCCTTGCCCGAGGCCGACGCGGCGTCCTCGGCCGAGTCTTCGTCCTCGTCGTTCGTAGTCGTGTCGCCTTTCTTCGCCTTGGGCAGGCGCGTCACGACCATCAGGTCCGGGTGGTTTCCGTGCCCGGCCTTGCGGCACGCCGGGCAGGCTCCGCAGGCGGCGCCGCCGTTCGGGCGCTCGCACAGGAGAGATGCCGAAAACGCGGCGGCGATCGCTCCCTTGCCGATTCCCTCGGGCCCGTGGAAGAGGATCGCGTGGGGAATGCGGCCGGAAACCAGGATCCGCTCGAGAACGCCGCGGGGGCCGTCCTGTCCGATCAGCTCGGGAAAGATCACGACTCGTCCTCGACGTCGAGGACGGGGAACAGATCGGACAGCAGATCGGCGACGCGGGCCTCGATCTCGTCCGGATGTCCCTCGGCGGCGACGATGCGGACGCGGAAGGGGTCGGCCTCGGCGAGGCTGAGATACCCGTCGCGCACCCGGCGATGAAACGCGAGCGCCTCGCGCTCGAATCGCCCCTCCGATCGGGCGAGCCCGAGGTCGTCGTTGCGCGTGCGAGCGCGCGTCAGGCCGAGCTCGGGATCGAGATCGAGGAGGATGGTGCGATCGGGCCGCCGGTCGAGCGGCGGCTTGGTGTGCAGCGCGCGGATGTAGTCGAGGTCGAGACCGCGGGCGAATCCCTGGTAGGCGAGGGTCGCGTCGAGATAGCGGTCGCACAGCACGTGCGTCCCCGCGGCGAGAGCCGGGTCGACGATCTCGTGGAGATGCTGCGCGCGGTCTCCGACGTAGAGCAGCAGCTCGGCGAGGGACGTCAGCCCCGCCCCCTCCGTCCCGAGGAGGAGCGTGCGGAGGCGGTGACCGATCGGCGATCCCCCCGGCTCGCGCGTGAGCAGCACCGGCTCCTCGGCGCTCTGGAGCCGGTCGAACAGGCGCGTGATCTGCGTCGTTTTCCCGGAGCCCTCGATCCCCTCGAAGGTCACGAACCATCCCCGCCGCTTTCCCGCGACGAGCAGGCGAGGATCGACCTTCGTCTGCGGCGTCAGCGCCGGCTCGGCGGCGCCGCCGGACGCGTCGGAGGATTCCGCGGCATGAATTTCCAGGTAGCGATCCATCTTTTCGCGGAGCCTACGACGCGCCTACCGGTCGGTCAAGCCGCCCCCGTCACCGGCGCTGCAGCGCCAGGCGGGAGAAGAACGCGGTGGCGGCGGCGAGGTCGCGGGCGATCTGGTCCGACAGCGCCGCAGGGCCGTCGAACTTCATCTCGTCGCGGAGGCGGGCGAGAAACCGGACCTCGATCCGCTCGCCGTACAGGTCGTCGTCGAAATCGACGATGTGCGTCTCGATCGTCACGACCGTCCCGCCGAAGGTCGGCCGGACGCCGACGTTGGTCACCGACGGGAAGCGTGTCGACCACGCCTGGGTCTCGGTCACGTAGACCCCGCGGCGCGGGATCATCTCGTTCTCGACGTCGAGGTTCGCGGTCGGGTAGTCGAGCGTGCGTCCGCGCCCCGCGCCCCGGACGACCTCGCCCGTCGCCGCGAAGGGCCGGCCGAGCATCGCCGCGGCGCGCTCGACGTCCCCTTCCTCCACCGCCAGGCGGATCGCCGAGGAGGAGACGGTCTCCCCCTGGACCTCGACCGGCGCGATCCCGGTCACCGCGAACCCGCGCGCCGCCCCGATCGACTCGAGGAGCTTGAGGTCGCCGCCGCGCGCGTGGCCGAAGCGGAAGTTGGTCCCCACGTGGATCGACGCGAAGCGGATGCGCTCGGCGAGCGCCGCTCCGAAGAACTCCTCGCCGGTAAGCCCCGCGAGCTCGCGGTCGAAGGGGAGGATCAGCACGCCGTCGAGCCCCGCCGACTCGAGCGTGTCGAGCTTCTGGCGCCGTGTCATCAGCAGCTTCGGCCGACGCGACGGGGAGACCACGGCGAGCGGGTGCGGATCGAACGTCACGAGCAAGGAGGGCGCCCGCCGCGCGCGCGCGTCGGCGATCACGCTCTTCAGGATCGCCTGGTGCCCGAGATGGACGCCGTCGAAGTTGCCGATCGTCGCCACGATCGGCTCGCGGCCGGTGGGAAACGACTCGAGTGCGTTCCACACGTTCATGTCAGCCCCAGGAGGCCGGGACGCCAGGCGACGAGCGCCTGGAGCACCAGGTTTCCGTACAGGCCTGCGGCAAGATCGTCCGCCATGATACCCGCGCCGCCGGGAAGGTCCTCGAGACGACGCGCGGGCCACGGCTTCCAGACGTCGAAGAGGCGGAAGAGGAAGAAGCCGACGGCCAGCACGCCGAGGCGCTGCGGGAGGAACAGCAGCGTCACCATCTGTCCCGCGACCTCGTCGATGACGACGAGCCCCGGGTCCTTGGCGCCCAGAAATGCCGCGGTCCGGTCGGCCGCCCAAAGGCCCACGATCGTGACGGCGGCGAGGCCGGCGACGGCGCCCCACGGACCGAGAAGCCTCGTCAGGGCGACGCTTGCGATGACTCCCGGAATCGACCCCCACGTCCCCGGGGCGATCGGCCCGTACCCCGCGCCGAGCCCGGTCGCCAGGAGCAGCGCGACCCGGTCCGCGGGCGTCCGCCCCGGCGCCACCTCAGGCGGCTCCGAGGAGGCGTCCCACCAGGTCGTATCCCGCGGTCTCGGTCAGCTCCACGCGCGCGAACGCTCCGGGCCGGGCATGAGGTACGACCCGCGGGTCCCCCGCCGCGGGATCGAGCACGAAGCCGTCGTTGATCAGCACGCAGCCGTCCACGTCCGGCGCCTGCGTCGGCAACCGTCCCACGAGGAGGTGTTCGGTCTCGGGGTGCGCGCCTTCGACCAGGATCTCGGAGGTCGATCCGACGCGCGCCTCGTTCTTCGCGAAGGCGACGTGCTGTTGCAGCTCCATCAGCCGGTCGCGGCGCTCGGCTTTGAGTTCGGCCGGCACGTCGTCCGGCAGATCGCGAGCCGTCGTGCTCTCCTCGTGCGAGTAGGTGAAAACGCCCAGGTGGTCGAACCGCGCCTCGCGGACGAACGCGAGGAGCGCGTCGAATTCCGCCTCTGTCTCGCCGGGGAAGCCGACGATGAAGGTGCTCCGGATCGCCGCACCCGGCATCGCCGACCGGAACTTCGCGAGGAGCTTCAGGTGCGATTCCGTGGAGCCGCCGCGCCGCATGCGCTTGAGCGCGTCCGTGTGGGCGTGCTGCAACGGGATGTCGACGTACTTCACGACGCGCGGAAGCGCGGCCATCGCCGCCACGAGCGCGTCGTCCACCGTGTTCGGGTAGAGGTAGTGGACCCGGATCCACCGGAGAGCCTCGATCCCGTCGAGGCGCTCGAGCAGCCCCGCGAGTCCGGTCCCGTCGCCGCGGTCGCGGCCGTAATGCGAGGAGTCCTGCGCGATCAGGTTGATCTCGCGAACCCCGCGCCGGGCCAGCGCGTCCGCCTCCCTCACGACGTCGTCGGCCGGGCGGGAGCGGAACGCACCGCGAAACGCGGGGATGGCGCAGAACGAGCAGGTGTGGTCGCACCCCTCGGCGATCTTCACGAACGCCGTCCACGGCGGTGTCGCCAGGCGGCGCGGGGTGGTCGCATCGTAGAGGTAGCGGGACGCGACCGGCGGCGTCTGACCGAGCACCGGGAGGTCCGAGCGGACCCCGGCGGCACCCACGATCGCGTCGAGCTCGTCGAGCCCCACGAACGCGTCGACCTCTCCGGAAAGCTCCCGCTCGATCTCGCCGCGGTACCTCTGGACCATGCACCCCGCGACCACGAGCCGCCTGAGGTGCCCGCTCTTCTTGAGCGCCGCCGCCTCGAGGATCGTCCGGACCGATTCCTCGCGCGCCGCCTCGATGAACCCGCACGTGTTCACGACGACGACGTCGGCCTCGGCGGGATCGGTGACGAAGGTGCACCCCGCGGCGTCCAGATGTCCCAGCATCACCTCGGTGTCGACGAGGTTCTTGGCGCAGCCGAGGCTGATGACCCCGATCCTGGTCGGCGTCACGGGTAGATGCGGTTGATCTGGCGCGGGTAAGGGATCGCCTCGCGCAGGTGGGAGATCCCGGTGATCCAGGTCACGCACCGCTCGATCCCCATCCCGAAGCCGGAATGGGGGACCGTGCCGTACTTCCGGATGTCGAGGTACCACTGGAACGCCTCGACCGGGAGGTTGTGCTCGCGGATCCGCGCGAGGAGCAGGTCGTGATCGTGGATGCGCTGGCTCCCGCCGATGATCTCCCCGTACCCCTCGGGGGCGAGCACGTCGACGCAGAGGGCCTTCGAGGGGTCGGCGGGATCGGGCTGCATGTAGAACGCCTTGATCTCCGCCGGCCAGTGCGTGACCATCACGGGGCGCTCGAATTTCTGGGTCAACACGGTCTCGTCGAAGCCGCCGAAGTCGTTTCCTTCGGCGAACGCGGGGGCCCCGGCCTCGCGCATCTTCGCCTGCGCCTCGGGCGCGGTCAGGATGCGCGACGCTTCCGCGTAGGTGATCCTCGGGAACGGCGGGAGCACCTTCTCGAGCAGGCCCGTGTCCCGCTCGACGACCTTCAGCTCCTCCTTGCAGCGATCGAGGGCTCGCCCGACGATGTACGAGATGAACTCTTCCGCGAGCTCGAGCAGGCCCGGCAGCTCCAGGAAGGCCACCTCGGGCTCGATCATCCAGAACTCGGTGAGGTGCCGCCGGGTCTTCGACTTCTCCGCCCGGAACGTCGGCCCGAAACAGTAGACCCGGCCGAACGCCATGCACGCCGGCTCGAGGTAGAGCTGACCCGACTGGGTGAGGTAGGCGGTGGCGTCGAAGTACGGCGTCTCGAAGAGGGTCGACGTCCCCTCGCAGGCGTTGGGCGTCAGGATCGGCGAGTCGATCAGCACGAAATTGCGCTGGTAGAAGAAGTCGCGGCACCCCTGCACGACCTCGTTGCGAATCCTCAGGATCGCGTGGGGCGTCCGCGAGCGCAGGTAGAGGTGCCGGTTGTCGAAGAGGAACTCGACGCCGTGCTCCTTCGGCTGGACCGGGTACTCGGCCGCCTGGTGAAGGATCGTGAAATGCGTCAGGCCCAGCTCGAATCCGCCCGGCGCCCGGTCGTCCTTCCGCACCGTGCCGCGGATCACGACGGAGGATTCGAGAGTGACCCGGTCCAGGGCCTCGAACGTCTCGGGCGGAACGTCCTTCACACCCGCGACGCACTGCAGCAGCCCCGAGCCGTCGCGAAGGACGAGGAAGCGGATCTTGCCGGAGGAGCGCTTCTGGTAGACCCATCCCTTGAGGGCGACCGTGTCACCCACGTGCTCGGCGAGCTCGTCGACGTAGACCCAGTCGCGCGTCACGGGAGCCCTACTTCTCGGCCTCTTCCTGCTTGTGCCGGGCGTAGTCCGCGATGATCTTCTCCTGCACCTGGGCGGGCACCTCGTCGTAGTGGTCGAACTCCATGTGATAGGTGCCGCGGTCGGACGTGATCGACTTCAGCGTCGAGGCGTAGGAGAGCATCTCCGCGAGCGGGACCAGGGCCTTGATGACCTGGAAGTGCCCCTGGGTCTCCATCCCCTGGGGCTTGCCGCGACGCGAGGAGAGGTCGCCCATGATG
>DATKHQ010000140.1:0-1742 GCA_035510175.1 Candidatus Sulfotelmatobacter sp.
CGACCTCGTCCTCGTTGTGGAGCGTGGCGCGCGAGACCGTCGTGCCGGCCAGCACCACCGGCTCGAGCTCCGCGACGGGGGTCAAAGCGCCGGTGCGGCCTACCTGCACCGCGATCGCCCTCACGATCGTGGTCGCCTGCTCCGCCGGGTACTTGAACGCGACCGCCCAGCGCGGGAACTTGGACGTGACGCCGGCCTCCGCCTGCAGCGCCAGGTCGTCGAGCTTCACGACCGCGCCGTCGATCTGGTACGGCAGGTCGTCCCGGCGTGCCCGCAACGACGCGATCGCGTCCCGGGCCTGATCGAGCGTCTCGCACCGCACGTTCAACGGGTTGACCGGAAGTCCCAGCCGCCGCAGGAGGTCGAGCCCACCGTGATGCGTCGGCGGCGCGTCGACCCCGGTCACCTCCGCCAGGACGTAGAAGAAACAGGCGAGCGACCGCTCCGCGGTGTTGGTCGCGTCCTTCATGCGCACGGCGCCGGAGGCCGCGTTCCTCGGGTTCGCGAACGCGGGCTCGCCGGCCTCCTCGCGCCGGCGGTTGAGCTCCCGGAACGCGGCGCGCGGCATGAACACCTCCCCCCGCGCCTCGAGAAACGGCACCGGGCGCGAAAGCTGCTCGGGAATCGACGCGATCGCGCGGGTGTTCTGCGTGACGTCCTCCCCGACCACGCCGTCCCCACGGGTCACGCCGCGCTCGAGCGCGCCGTCGCGGAAGTGGACCGCCATCGACAGCCCGTCGACCTTCGGCTCGACCACGAAGCCGCGCGGCTCGCTCCCCAGGGCCCGGGCGAGGCGCGCGGACCACGCGCGCAGCTCGTCGTCGGAGTACGCGTTGTCGAGCGACAGGAGCGGGGTCTTGTGACGGAACGGGGCGAACAGGGCCGACGCCTCTCCGCCGACGCGCTGCGTCGGGGAGTTCGGCGTGGAAAGCTCCGGGTGCGCGGCCTCCAGGGCGGACAGCTCGCGCTCCAGAGCGTCGTACTCGGCGTCCGAGATCTCGGGAGCGTCGTCGACGTAGTACCTGTGTCTGTGGTGCTCGATCAGGCGGCGCAGCTCCGCCGCGCGCCGCGCGGGCGTCGGCTTGCGCGGGCTCACGGGACGGCCTTGGCGCCCGCAGCCGGCTCGGCGCGGTGGTGACGCCGAGGGAGGCGGATCCGGAAGGTCGCCCCGCGTCCCGGCTCGCTGTCGACCTCGATGCGTCCGCCGTGCGCCTCGATCATCTGCTTCGCGATCGCGAGGCCGAGCCCCGTGCCGCCGGCCCTCTTGCTGAAGAACGGCTCGAAGATCGCGTCCCGGCTCTCCGGCGGGATCCCGGGCCCCTGGTCCTGGATCTCGACGACCACGTCCCCCGGCGAGCCCGCGCGCGACCGCAGCGTCACGGTGCCGCCGTCCTTCATCACCTGGCGCGCGTTGACCAGGATGTTCATCGCGGCCTGGCGGAACTGGGCGTTGTCCAGCTCGACCGACGGGAGCAGCGGCTCGAGGTCGAGCGCGAGCTCCACGCCGTGATGCCGGAAGTCGGCCTGCAGGAAGATGGCGATGTTGCGCAGGACGTCGTTCAGGTCTTGCGGCTCGAACCTCAGCGCGGAGGGACGGGCGTAGAGCAGGACGTTGTTGACCAGGAGCTCGAGCCGCTTGACCTCGCTCTTGGTCGACACCAGCAGGTCGATATGGTCCTTTCCGGTGACCCCCGGCATCCCTTGCAACTCTTCCTCGAGCATCTGCAGGTTCATGTTCATGG
>DATKHQ010000141.1:0-4097 GCA_035510175.1 Candidatus Sulfotelmatobacter sp.
GAGCGCCCGTCGCGCGAGGTGCTGTTCACGGTGGTCGACGCGGAGGAGAAGTACAAGGCGAAGAGCTTCATCGACACGGTGGTCTTCCGCGGCGGGGACGCCGCTTCGCTGTGGGCGTACGACCAGGTGGGGAAACTGGCCCCGTCGCGCGTGGCGATCACGGCCGGCACGGGAATCGTTTGCGCCGCGTGGCTGATTCTGGCGTACTACTCGGCGCGCCGGCAGGCACGGGGCACCGAGGAACCGGCCGGGAGGCTTTGATGGATCGAGCGCGGAGGGCATTCGTGAAGTCCACAGCCGTGGCCGGTGCTGCCGTGGCCCTCGGAGCGGCGCGCTCGTCCCGCACGCCCTCCGAGCCGCTCAAGGTCTTGATCCTGGGCGGCACCGCGTTCCTCGGCCCCGAGATCGTCGAGTGCCTGCAGCAACGGCATCACGTCGTCACGCTCTTCAATCGCGGGAAGACCAACCCGGGGCTTTTCCCCGACATCGAGAAGCTCCACGGCGACCGCAACGGCGACCTAAAATCGCTCGAGGGGCGCTCGTGGGACGCGGTCATCGACACCTCGGGATACGTGCCGCGTCAGGTGACCGCGTCGGCGAGCCTGCTGGCCCCCCGCGTCAAGCGGTACCTGTTCGTCTCCACGCTCTCGGTATTCGCCGACGGGATCAAGCCGCACACCGACGAGTCCGGTCCGCTGGCCACGATGCCGGACGAGACCAGCGAGGACGTCTCGAAGTACTACGGCGCCCTGAAGGCGCTGTGCGAGAAGGCCATGGAGGGTGCGATGCCCGGGCGGGCGCTCATCGTCCGGCCCGGGTTGATCGTCGGGCCCGGTGATTCCACCGAGCGGTACACCTACTGGCCAGTCCGGCTTGCGCGCGGCGGCGAGGTGCTCGCTCCGGGCGATGGCACCGATCCCGTGCAGTACATCGACGTGCGCGACCTCGCGGCCTGGATCGTCCTCGGCGTCGAGCAGGGCCTTGCGGGGATCTACAACGCCGTCGGTCCCGCGAAGAAGCTGACGATGAAGGCGTTCCTCGACGACGTCCGGAAGGGGACCGGTGCCACGCCGAAGCTGACCTGGGTGCCCGCGTCGTTCCTCGAGGAGCAGAAGGTCTCCGCGTGGAGCGACCTGCCGGTCTGGGTCCCCTCGCGCGGCGGCGAGGAAGGGTTCACGCAGATCGACTGCCGCAAGGCGATCGCCGCGGGCCTGAAGTTCCGCCCGGCGCCCGAGACCGCGAAGGACACGCTCACCTGGTTCAAGACGCTCCCGGAGGACCGGCGCGGAAAGCTCGCCGCCGGCCTCACGGCCGAGCGCGAGGCGCAGGTGCTCGAGGCATGGCACGCGGCGGAAGGTCACGGCGGGAAGCACCCCGCGCCGGCGATGTAGAATCGAGAGCCTATGGATTGGGGTCTTTCGAACCGGCTGTCACGGATCCTCAAGCCGCCACTCGGCCGGACGGTCATGCTCGCCGTCGACCACGGGTATTTCCTCGGGCCGACCTCGGGTCTCGAGGAACCGGGAAAGACGATCGTCCCGCTCCTGCCGTATGCCGACTCGCTGATGCTCACCCGTGGCGTGTTGCGCACGAGCGTTCCGCCCGAGGCGGACGTTCCGATCGTGCTGCGCGTCTCCGGGGGCGCTTCGATCCTTCGCGAGCTCTCCCACGAGGGATTGACGGTCGCGATCGAGGACGCGATCCGCCTCAACGTCTCCGCGATCACGCTGTCGATCTTCGTCGGCGGGGAGGGAGAGCGGGAGACGCTATTGAACCTCGCAAAGCTCGTCGACGCGGGGCAAGCGCACGGCATCCCGGTTCTGGCGGTGACGGCGGTCGGGAAGGAGATGACCCGGGACGCGCGGTACCTCGGCCTCGCCTGCCGGATCGCCGCCGAGATCGGCGCGCACGTCGTGAAGACCTACTACTGCGACGGGTTCGAGGAGGTCGTTCGCTCGGTGCCGGTGCCGCTCGTCGTCGCGGGCGGGAAGAAGGTCGCCGAGCGCGACGCAATCCGGCTCGCCTGGAACGCGGTGAGCGCCGGGGCGTGCGGCGTCGACATGGGCCGCAACATCTTCCAGTCCGATTGTCCCGTGGGCATGATCCGCGCCGTCCGCGCGGTGGTGCACGACTCCGCCGCGGTTGACGAGGCGTACGAGATCTACGAGCGGGCGAAGGCCCAGGCCGTGACGCGGTGAAGGTCGCGGTCTACCACTCCAACAGCGACGTCCGGATCGAGGAGCGGGAGCGCCCGGCGGCGGGGCCGGGGGAAATCGTCTTTCGCGTGCGGGCCTCGGGGGTGTGCGGCAGCGACGTCATGGAGTGGTACCGCAAGCCCAAGGCGCCGGTCGTGCTCGGCCACGAGGTCGCAGGCGAAATCGTCGAGGTCGGGCCGGGGCTCGCCGGCTTCGTCGCGGGGGACCGCATCGTCGCCACCCACCACGTGCCGTGCGGCGAGTGCCGCTATTGCCGTGCCGGGCACGAGCCCGTCTGCGACACTCTGCGGTCCACGACGTTCGATCCGGGAGGGTTCGCCGAGTTCGTCCGCCTGCCGCCGATCAACGTGCGTCTCGGGACGTTCGCGCTGCCCGCGCAGGTCTCCTACGATGCCGCGACGTTCGTGGAGCCGCTGGCGTGCGTCGTCCGCGGGCAACGGATCGCGGGGGGTGCCGCGGGGCGCTCGGTCGCCATTCTCGGCAGCGGGATGTCGGGGCTGCTTCACCTTCTCTGGGCGAAGGCCGGGGACGCGTCCCGGATCGTCGCCACAGACGTGCACCCGTATCGGCTCGCCGCGGCGCGAAGCGCGGGGGCGGACGAGGTCGTCGACGCGCGCGAAGGGGACGTTCCCGGCGCGGTCGCACGTGCTCTGGGCGGGCGCCGCGCCGACCTCGTGATCGTTTGCACCGCGGCCCCGGCGGCCGTCGGGGAGGCGCTGCGATCGGTCGATCGCGGAGGCACGATTTTGTTCTTCGGGATCCCCGCGCCGGGAGAGACCCATCCGTTCCCGCTCTACGATCTCTGGCGCGACGGCATCACGATCGTCCACTCGTACGCGGGACCGCCGGCGGACATGCGGGTTGCACTCGACGCGCTCGCCGCGGGCCGGATCGACGTGGCGCCGCTGATCACCCACAGGCTCCCGCTCGACCGCGCGGCCGAGGGATTCCGGCTCGTCGCCGAGGCCCAGGAGTCGCTCAAGGTGATCCTGGAGCCTGGGAGCTAGCGTTTCGTAGAAACAATCCTCTTTTTCTTGCGCGGCTCCCCGGATACCGCCGCGCTGCGAAAATGAGGATTGTTTCTACGAAACGCTAGCCCGCCAGAGCGTCCTTCAGGCGCGCCTGATCGTCCTTGGACGGCACGCCGAACAGCGCCGTGCTGACGACGCCCTTCGGATCCACGACCACGACCGCTGGGATGAACGGGACCTTCTCGAGCGGATCGTTCGCGGGGCGCTTGTAGCCGTACACCGGGAAGGGATACGCGGCCGCGGGCACGCCCTGCTTCGCGGGATTGGGATCGAGGCGGTCGGTCTGGATTCCGACGATGCGGACGCCCGGGTCGGGGGGCGTCTTGAGGATCTCGCGCCAGACCGGAAGCGTCTCGCGGCACGCGGGGCACTCCGACGAGAAGACGAGCAGGACCGTTCTCTTCTCGCCCTCGCCGAACCGGATCGTCTTCGTGCCGCCGCCGTCCTCGACGACGTCGATCGGGGCGACCACGTCGCCCTGATGAAACCGGGGCGCGGACGGCTCCGCCGCGGAAGCGTGCTCGAGGCGGCTCTTGAGCGAGCGGTTCTGCATCACGAGCGCGACGACGAGCGCCGCGAGCACGAGGCAGCTGACCGCCAGGAATGCGGTGAAGGGGTCGGTGCGGCGGGTTTCCTCGGTCATCAGCGTCCGACCTTGACGATCATCGCCCCCGCGGTGTCTCCCGCGGCGCACCCCACGAACAGCCCGCATCCGCCCCCGAGCACGGCGAGCTCCTCGATCAGCTCGATGATGAGCCGCATCCCCGTGGGCCCCTGCGGGTGGCCGAAGATCAGCGACGAGCCGTAGTTGTTGAACCCGTCGATCTTCACGTCCATCACCTTGGCGAAG
>DATKHQ010000142.1:0-3854 GCA_035510175.1 Candidatus Sulfotelmatobacter sp.
GCTGCCCTCGATGACGTCGTGGTGGCTCAGGTAATAGAGCGAGCCTCCCGTCGCCTGCAGCTCGTCGTGGATGTGCGCGTTCCTGTTCTCGGCGCCGAAGACGATCGCCTGCGTGTCGGGGACGCCGTACGAGGTCTTCGAGACCGACTGGTAGGCGAACCGAGCGCCGTAGAGGGTCCGGCGGTAGGCGGCCAGCTCGGTATCGGTGAGCGAGATCGGGTAGTTCCCGAAGACGGCATGGATCTCGTCGCTGTCGAGGGCGAGGTAGAACTTGCCCTGGCTCTCCGCGTCGTAGACGATCGTGCTGCTGTCGCCGTAAACCGGATAGATCTTGTCGGGGTCGAGGTTCGTCAGCAGCTTCCGCGACGCCTCGGGGTCGAGCCCGCGGAACGGGGAGTCCGACTGCGTGTTCCCGCTGTCGAACGCCGAGGTGATCAGGTACTTGCCCTGGATGACGCCCTTCAGGTAGTAGGCGACGCGCCCGTTGGTGTAGTAGGCGTCGGTCTTGTCGAGGCCGGCGGCCTCGACCTGACCCTTCCCTTGCATCCGGCCGAACTCGCCGTCGGCGAGGGCCATCAGGAAGATCTCGTTCTTGACGACGACGAAATCGCGCTCGATGACGCCCTCGCGCCCCCTCCCGTCCTTGACCTTCACGACGACGTGATTCTTCCCGGGGCGCAGCTCGAGGAGATCGGAGAACCGGCCGTCGGGACCGACGGCGACGGTCTTCCCGTCGATCTCGAGTTCGTTCCCCGCATCGGTCGCCCCCTCGAGGTCGAGGGACTGGACCTTCAGCTCCGTGCCCTGCGGCGGGAGATTGATGGTCAGGGTCGGGACGGGCTCGGTGACGACGTGCATCCGGCCTTGCGCGTCCCGGTCCTCGAGGCGGACGTCGAGGTTGGCGATGCGTGCGAAGCCCTGCGGGTTCCGGACGACGATGCCGACCGTGTTGTCTCCGATCGCGAGGGCGAGCGGTGTCTCGAACGCGCCGTCCGCGGCAATCTCCACCGCGTGGCCGTCGATCTCGAGCGCGTCGCCCGGATCGACGTGCCCACGCAGGCCGCACAGCGCGGCGGCGCTCCCGCCCGCGGCGACCTGGCAGCCGCCCGAGGGCGCCTCGCGCGCGAACAGGGCTTCCTTCGGAGGCTCGGTGATGGTGATCGTCGGGATTGGCACGACCGCCTTCGCGGTGCGCCCCTTGGAATCGGAGAGGTCGACGGTGACGCGGCTCGCCGTGGGGTCGTCGACCTGGGCCGCGAACCGGCCTCTCGGGCCGACCTCGACGGCCGCCCCGTCGATCTTGACGGACGGTTCTGACCGGAACGGTGTCGACGGACGGGTGCCCTGGACCTCGTCCTTCGCCCCCTTGATCTCGACGCGCCGGTTCTGGGTCCGCCCCTCGGGCTGGACGTTGCTCGCGACCGGGTGGCCCTTGCCGAACCACCGCACGACGAACTGGCTCTCCGGGAGGCCCTCGGCGTCGACCAGGTACCGCAGGGCCGCCTCGGCCCGCCGTTTCGAGAGCTCGAGGTTGAAGGCGTCCGACCCGACGTTGTCGGTGTGGCCCTCGATGGCGATCTTCTCGTCCGGAATCTCCCGGAACGTCTTCGCGGCCTCCGCGAGCATCAGCTTTGCCTTGGGCGAGAGCGTCGCGCGGCCGGTATCGAACGAGTCCGGGCTGAGCTGGAACGAGACCGTCGAGACGCGGTTCACCCCGAAGAGGCGGACGGGGCTGCCGTACACGCCGCCGTCCTTCCCGCGGATCTCGAGACGGTACTGGTAGATCTCCCCCGCGGTGATCTGCGCGCCGCCGTCGATCGTCCCGTCCCACGCGAGCTTCGGGGGAGGCGCGCCGTCGCCGTCGAGTGTCTTGACGACCTGTCCTCGCCCGTCCGCGACCGAGAGCGACCACGAGGCGATGCCGTCCTGCGCGTCCGTGCTCAGGTCGAAGCGGACGGGCTTCTCGAGCCCGGAGCCGCGTAGCGTGACGACGTCGTCGAGCGGCTCGATGCGCAGGTGCGCGTCCCCGGCGGCGAGCTTGACCGCGGTGCCGTTGACGATCGCCGCGAGGGACTCCGCGCTGCCCTGAATGTCGACCGGGGCGACATCCTCGTGCGAGGCGACGGAGAGGGCCGGGAACTGGCGGTCGGCGGTGGCGGCCTCGTGGCGTGCGAGCACGACCCCGAAGTTCGCCTTGGCCATCAGCCCCGGCGTCAGGGACAGGATATCGCTGTCGTCGGTGGTCACGATCGATCCCGGCGGCAGCGAGTGGACGTTGATCTTCACCATCCGCTGCCCGGGCGTGACCGCCGGGAAGTGATAGCGGCCCTCATCGTCCGTGATCGCGTAGGTCCCGTCGTCGAGGGCGACCATCGCCTTCGGCACGCCCGGCTCCCCGGGGTCCAGGCGCCCGTTCCGGTCGAGGTCCTCGAAGACCTTTCCGATGATCGTGCTCTGGTCGAAGGTCGGGTCGGCGACGATCAGGATGGAGGCGTCGGCCGGCGAGCCCGCGACGCTGCCGTTGAGCAGCGGCGTCGCCCGGTTCTGGTGCTCGCCCTGCGTCACACCGCTGCCGATGCGGAGGACGTAGCGGATCAGGACGACCTCGGACGGCGCCATCGCGAACGGTCCGAAATCGACCGGACGGACGCCGGTGGCGGCCAGGACCGCCAGCACGTCGTCCGAGGTCCCCAGACGGGCGTCGGCGCCCGCGCGAATGATGTGCGCGGATTCCGGGACGTACTTGAAGCCGGCCGGGATGAGGTCGGAGACCGTGACCCCGGCCTGCGCCGCGGAGGTGAGATTCTCGACGCGCAGCGTGTAGGAAACCGCCTCTCCGGTCGTCGCGGTCTCCTGATCGACGGCCTTCGTGATCCGGAGGATCGCGCCGGTGACCGTCCCGGTGTCGGTGCGCGTCGCCGGCGTGCCCGTCGACGTCCACGTGTCCTGATAGCTCGCGGTGACCGTGTCCCCGGCGCGCGTCACCAGAACGCCGTCCCCGTTGGCTCCGGCCGTCGAGCCCCCGACGGTCGCGATGGTGCCCCGGAAGATCCCGGTGTTCGGCCCGGTCTCGGTCAGCGTGATGGTCTCGGTTTCGCCGGTCGCGTTGTTGACCACCGTCGCGGTCACGGTCTCGGCGGCGGCCGGATCCGCGTTCCGGTCGCCGTCGGTGACCGTGACGGACAGCGTGTCTCCCGGAATGCTCGTGTCGGTGATGTCGATCGTCGCGTCGGTGCCCCGCGGGGACACCGTCGCGGTTCCGTAGTCGTTCCCCGAGCCGTTTCCGTACGTGTCGTTGATGTCGGGCTGGTCGGCGGCGGTGACCTCGGCGGCGTTCAGGTAGGTCCCCGTGGGAAGGACACGCGCGGTGATCTGCAAGACCCGCGGGGTGCCCGGGATCACGGCGCCCACCGTCCAGATCCCGGTCGCCGGCACGTAGCTGCCGCCGCCGTCGTCGGAGACGTAGACATACCCGTTCGGGAGGCGATCCTTCACGACGACGCCGCCCGCGGGGCGGAATCCCGCGGCGTCGGTCACGGTCACCGTGAACACGACGTTGGTCCCGACGTTCGGGGTCGGGTTGCTCACCGTCTTGGTCAGCGACAGATCGACGAACGGGTTGATCTGCGTGTCGTTGTCGGTGCCGGCATTGTTCGCCGCGTTCGGATCGGAGCCGCCCGGAGCGGAAGAGACGATGGCGGTGTTCACGATCGTCCCGGTCGCCGTGACGAGCACCGGCACGGTCACCGTGTAGGTCGCGACCCCTCCGACGTCGAGCGTGACGGTCGTGTTGAGATTGCCCGTTCCCGATGCGGCGCCGCAGCTCCCCGGGGGCGTCGTGATGGCGCAGGTCC
>DATKHQ010000143.1:0-2881 GCA_035510175.1 Candidatus Sulfotelmatobacter sp.
CCCTGCTGGAGCTCCTGCTTCTGGTGGCCGCTCGAGGTGCCGCCGTAGGCCAGGACGGTCCTGAATCCGAGATGCTTGCCGAAGCGCTCAGCCTCTCCGGCGACCTGGATGGCCAGCTCACGCGTGGGGCAGACGACCACACCCTGAGGCCCCTCCGCGCCCGGGACGAACGCCTGCAGCATCGGGATCAGATACGCGAGCGTCTTGCCGGTGCCGGTCTGCGCGATCCCGATCAGGTCGTGGCCGGCGAGCAGCAGCGGGAGGGCGCGCTCCTGGATCGGGGTCGGCGTCGTGTACCCCGCCTCGTCCAGGGCGCGCGCGATCTCCGGCCTCAACGGGAGATCCGAGAACGAGGGCATCAGACGAGCACCTGGATCTCCGCATCCTCGAGGAGCCGGTCGGAGCTCTTCGCCGCCGTGATGATCCGCTCGACCCGAGCGTCGTCGGCCGGTATCCCCCGGCTCTCGAGCCAGTAGATGACGTTCGACTTGCCGCTCATCGGTCCGATCCGGATCGTCTGACGGAACCCGAACTCGCCCGCCGGCACGCCGGAGTAGATCCGGTCGGCGAGCCACGCGTCGCCCTTCTTGAACGCCTTGATCACCGCGGCGGCGTGGACGCCCGTCGCGGTCTCGAACGCGTCGGTCCCCACCACCGGATAGTTGTCGGGGATCGGGACGCCGAGCGCCTCGGCCGCGACGCGGCAGTAATCCCCCAGTTTCGTCAGGTCGCGATCGATCCACCCGAGGAGCTTCAGGTTGACCAGCAGCAGGTCCATCTCCGCGTTCCCGCACCGCTCGCCGATGCCCAGCGCCGTCCCGTGCACGCGCGTGGCTCCCGCCTCGAACGCGGCGACGCAATTCGCGAGCCCCATCCCGCGGTCCCGGTGGCCGTGCCAGTCGATCCCGATGCTCGATCCGCCCGCGGCGTCGACCGCCTCGCGGACGAAGTCGATCAGGCGGCGCGTCCCGTCGGGGGTCGCGTGACCCGTCGTGTCGCACACGCACACGCGCGAGGCTCCCGCACGGACCGCCTCGGTGTACAGGCGCCGGACGGTCTCGGGGCGGGCGCGCGTGGTGTCCTCGGTGACGTACATCACGCGCAGACCGCTCTTCACGGCGAACCCGATTGCGTCGACCGACTGGCGGACGAGGAATTCCTCGTCCCACCCTTCCGCGTATTGGCGGATCGGCGACGAGCCGATGAACAGGCACGCCTCGATCGGAACGCCCGTCCGGTCCGTCACGCGGACCATCGGCTCGATGTCGCGGACGATCGTGCGGCCCGCGCAGTTCGCGCGGATGGGCAGCTTCGCGTCGCGGATCTCGCGGCAGAGCGCGTCGACGTCGGCCTCCGCGCGCGGCCCCGCGCCGGGAAGGCCGACGTCGGCGGTGTCGACCCCGAGCTCGCTCATCAGGTGCAGGAGCTCGCGTTTCTTCGCGATCGGCGGGTCGACGACCGACGGGGACTGCAGGCCGTCGCGCAGCGTCTCGTCGTCGAGCATGAACGGATGCGCCGGCGGCATCAGCCGCCCGTCGACGTTCCAGTCGTGGATCAAATCGTCGCGCATTGCCTGTTTTTTGTGGCTCCGGCCCCATCGTATCGGGCGGGGCGGAACGCGTCAACGAAAGGGCAATGAGCTAGAACGCCCCTCTGCTGTGCCAGAACTCGAGTTGCTGCCGCATCCCCTGAATCTGGCCTTCGGCGATGAAATGCGCGTGCACCGTCTCGCTTTCGCGCTTGAAATCCTCCGGCAGCGGCGGCAGCACGACCTCCTGGAGGGCCTCGGTCGCCGAGTCGTCGAGGGGGCGGCAGCCCGAGGCCGTCTCGACTAGAACGTCCACCACCTGCCCCGAGCGGAGGATCGTGAAGCGGACCCCGGACGTGTGGTCGAGATCGGAGATCCGCCGCTCGAAGGACCATCGCTCGAAGACGCCGGCATCGGCGAGCAGGCGCCGGTACCAGGCGCGCTTGATGGCCCAGTAGATCTCCTGCCCATAGTCGTCCCAGTCGTAGTCGTTCCCCTCGAACTGCAGATTGCCAACGCCGAAACCGAGCCCGGGCATGTCGGGCATGACCAGCCCGCCTGTCCCGCCACCGCCGCCCCGGTGGCTCTTCGGGGCCGGCGGACGCGGCGCCTCGATGGCCCGCTTGAACGAACGAAGGCGGGCGTCCAAATCCTGGTCCGAAGTCGCTGAGAGGGACGGGTCGCCTTGAGCGTCACGCCCGAGCGACCCAGGGTCCGGCGCCCCCGCCGTCGGCTTGGGCTCAGGGCCACCCTCTTCGCCCGCAGCGGGACGGGTGTCCTTCTGCCCGGCGTCCTCGTGGGATGGTGGCTTCGTCGTGGGCTTTTGCGCCGTGGACCTCTCAGGCACGGGCTGCATCAGAAGCTTTTTCGTGCTCGGGGGCGGAAATGTGTCGTCCCTCCGAAACGTCAGCTCGCGCGGCGTCACCTTCGGCTGCGGCGCGACCTTCGGCTGCGGGGGGGGCGGCGGCTTGAACGGGGTCACGAACGTCACCGTCACGGGGGGCGTGCTCGCCTTCGCGATCTCCTCCGCGCGCTGCTTCTGCGCCCGGGAGCTCGTGAACAGGATGGCGAGGATCAGGACGATCAGGTGGACGAGCGGTGAGGCGACCGGGCCGATGTGCGCCACGTCGTCGCGCTCGCCGCGACGAACCGAGATCGTGACGGGCCCGATCGAGACCGTGCGGCGAGGGGCTTCCATCGACGGAAGCATTCTAGGCGGGGTGATCGTTCCGCGCCGCCGCCACCGCCGTGGAGTGGAACGCGCGCCGCACGGCGACGAAATCGCCCGCGGGGACCGCCGGGTGCACGCGGTTCGTCAGCAGCACGTACACCCACCCGGCGTGGGGATCGAGC
>DATKHQ010000144.1:0-5602 GCA_035510175.1 Candidatus Sulfotelmatobacter sp.
GCACCGGTCGACGTCACGGTCATGGTCGGACTCCTCGATCGGATGGCCCGCCATTCTAGCGGGTCCGCTCGGGAAGCGCCGTCCTCGCCGCGCGCTCGGCTCTCTACGGAAGCGCGATCGAGATCGCGCTCTCCCCGCCGTCGTCCACGGACGCGGGTTTCGAGATCGACTTCGACCCGGAGCGCGCGGCGCAGGAGTAGGTCCCCGCGGCGAGCGGTCCCGCCATCGTGCTGCCGTCGGCTCCGGTCGGAGTCGGGCGATTGACGAACGAGAGCATCCCGCTGCCGAGGAAATCCGGAACCGCGTTGCAGTAGACCGAGACGCCGGGCACCGGTTGCCCGTTCGCTCCCGTCACCGTGACGCGGATGCGTCCGCCCCGGGGCGCGCGCAGCGTGACGTCCTGGTCGTCCGCAGGCACGACCCCGGTGGCGCGCGCGGGGGCGTACCCACCGGCAATCGCCGTGAAGTCGAGCGGCCCGTCCACCGGCGCCGTCACGACGAACGCGCCGTTGATGTCGGTGGTCGCAGGCGCGGTGTCGCGCCCGGACGAGGCGGTGCCGGTCCCGGCGACCACCACCATCGCCCCCGCGATCCCGCGACCGTTCACATCGAGGACGTGCCCCTTCACGCTGAGCGCCGAGTCGAGCCGGATATCGATCCCCGGTGTCTCGATGTCGGCCGCGACGGTGACCGATGCCAGCTCCGCATTGCGGAATCCGGAGGCGGCGGCGGTGAGCTTGTACGTCCCCGGATCGACGTTCTCCATCCGGTACGTGCCGTCGACCTCGGAGTGGGCCCGGAACGGCTGCGCCGACTTGTCGCCTTCGATCGCGACCGCGGTCACCGACGCGCTCCCGACGGCTTTGCCGTCGGCATCGGTCACCCGCCCCGAGATCCCCGACGACTTGAGCGTGATGTCCACGACGGGGGCAGGCTGGTCCGGCACGTCGATCGTGATCGCCCTGCCGCGATCGAACGACATCCCGCCGGCGCTCACCGTGGCGTCATAGCGCCCCGCCGTATCGAGACCCACCTGGTATCGCCCGGCATCGTCGGCCTGGGCCGTTTTCACGTCGACGCTCGGTCCGCCGGCGGACCCGTCGGCCGAGAGCAGGATCGTCGCTCCGGGCACCGGCTGCCCCGCGCGCAGCACTCGCCCGGAGAGGTTGATCTTCGACGCGTCGTCGAGATCGAACTCGGTCGTGATCCCCTCGGCCACACTCGCCTGCTTCATCCCGGACGAGAGCATCATCGGCTGACCGGGTGCGGGTGCCTTCATGACGATGTAGTCGCCGGGCGGGAGCTTGTCGAGCGTGTAGCGCCCGTCGGAGCCGGTGGTCGTCGTCTGGGGCCCGCCGCTCATCGGCATCTTCGCGACCAGGACCTGCACGCCGGGCAGCGGCTGCTTCTGCGCGTCGCGGACGAGGCCGGTCAGCGTGCCCCCCTTGGAGAGGCGCACGACGAAGTCGTCGACGTCCTGGTCGGCCGTCACCTCGACGCGCCCGGTGGCGGGGGAGTAGTCCGGCTGATTGGTGTTCACGTTGTACGAGCGCGGCTCGAGGCCGTCGATCTGGAACGTCCCGTCCACACGCGAGATCGCGGCACCATCGGGCGGGTCGGCGCCCATGCGGACCATGAACGTCCCGGGCTGAGTGAGCGTGATGGTCGCTCCCGGGATCGGGGCGTCGTCCTTGGACGCCAGCACACGGCCGTGCAGCGACCGGCCGGCGGCGAGCGTGATCGTCCCGGCGTCCGCGGTCTGGTCGGACTGGACGTCGAGCCCCGACTTGCGCCCGGGGGCGACGCCGTCGGCACGCGCCTCGATCGTGACCTTCCCGGGCGCGACCCCGTCGAGCCGAAAGTTTCCCGCCGGATCGACGAACAGCTTGTCGGCGTCGGAGCTACCCATCCCGACGATCATCCGGAACCCGAAGCGCTCCTGTCCCTCCTTGGCCTCGGGATGAGCCGAGACGCGGAACGCGGGGGGAACGCTCCCGTCGGGAAGGAGGACCTTGCCGGTGACGCTTCCGAGCTTGTCGAGAACGAAATCCGCCGCGGTGTCGCCGGGCATGACTCCTTCCTTCCGACTCGTCGCGAATCCCTCCGCGTTGACCCAGACATCGCGCACCGGCTGATCGCCGAAACCGCTCAGCTTGTAGCGGCCGTCGCTCTTCGATTTCGCTTCGCGCGGGTGCGGGGTCATCCCATCGAGCCAGATCGCAGCGATCGTGGCGCCCGCGACCGGCTGGCCGCTCTGGTCCGTGATGCGCCCTGCGATGCTCTTCGCCTCCTTGACGCGGAGGGTCCCGAGGTCGGCGGTCTCGCCGGCCTTGAGGCGCACCGCCTCCTTCGCGACGTCCGCGTACTCCGCCGGAGAGACCGTGACGTCGAACGTCCCGGCCTCGAGGTTCTTCACCGTGAACGTGCCGTCGGACTTCGTCGTGATCTGCTCTGTTGCGACGTTGTTGGGGGCCATCGACCTGAACGAGCGGGACCGCTCGCCTCCCCCACCGGGCGCCGCCGCCGGGCGCAGCGCGAGCTCGGCGTCGGTAACGCCGACGTCGTCCGCGGTGGCCAGGCGGAAGGTCAGCGTCGCGCCGCTTTCGAGCTTTATCTCGAGGTCGGAGCGATCGGTGCCGGCTTCGAGCGCGATCGGGGCGGCCTCGCCATCCGCGAGGCCGGGCTTGCGGGCCCGGAGCGTCCAGCGGTTTCCCGCGGGCAGGCCGTCGAAGTCGAAACGTCCCGACGCGTCGGTCCGCTGCGGGCGCGGGGCGTCGCGGAGCATCGTGAGGATCGCCCCGTCCCCGGCCGTCGCGGAGACCGAAGCGTCCGCCAGGGGCTTTCCGTCCGATCCGACCACGCGTCCGGCAAGACGCCCACCGGGGCGCAGGAACAGCGTGTTCGCGTCCGGTTTGGGAGCCTCGTCCTCGGCACGCTTTTTCACGACGACGTCCTCGAGGCGGGCATGCGCCCGCCCGGGGGCGATCGCGTCGAGCGTGACGGCGCCCGGGGGGCAGTCGGCGATCGCGAACGTGCCGTCCTCCGCGGTGGTGGTCTGGCGCGCGGCATCGAGGCCGAACGCCTCGGCGTTGTGCTCGAGCGCGCGAACCGTCGCTCCGGCGACCGGCTTCTGGGTCGAGAGGTCGAGCACCTTCCCAGTGACCGGGAGCCCGGGCTTCATCTTGAGATTGAGGGTCGCGCCGAGCGGAACCTTCTCCGCGAGAACCGGGGCGACACCTTTCGCGTCGACGCGGACCGTGTAGGAGTCGTTCGGCAGCGCGTCGAGCTTGAACGTCCCGTCCGCCGCCGTCGTCGCGGTTGCGATCTTCGCGGCCTCGGCGCGCGCCGCCCGCCGCCGCCCGGCGATCGACGACATCGCGACCGGCTTCGCCGTCGCCACCGCGCGGACCACGGCACCCGCGAGCGGCTTCGCGTCGGCGCCGGTCACTCGCCCGGTGATCGTGCCCGTCTTCGCCGCGGTGGCGGCAGGGGCCGCGGGTGCGGGCGCCTTGGCGATCGCGGCCGGAGAGGCCGGAGCCTTCGGCGGAGATGAGGGGTCGGCCGCGAAGGCGAGGACGGAAGACAGGCAGGCGAGTGCGATCGGCGCGAGTCGGGTTCGCATGGATCCTCCGCGAGGTGGCCGGCCGGGCAGGCCGCGAACGTTATACGCCCGGGCGGGGGGAGCGGTCGAGCGCGCCGACCTCGTCCTCTCCTCCAGGCAGCATCGCGCTGGTGCCTCCGTAGATCCCGGCGGGGAAGAGGACGGGGAGGAGCTCGTTCAGGAACTGCCGTTTCTTGTAAGCGGAGTGGCTCGCAAAATGAGTGTCATATAAGGTCGAGAGATAGTCGGCGAGCGGGAAGATCTGGATCTCGACCGAGAAGAAGTAAGGCCGGTCCGACGAGGGGTCGTCGATCAGCACGTCGACGATCCCCTTCAGCACGCGGAAGCCGCTCGCGGATTGCGCGTCGAGACGGCCCCGGTCGCGCTGCCCGCCCAGCGTGTCCACGCGGTCGCGCCATCGCAGGGGGCCGCCGAACGCGGCGACGAGCCGGCGCTCGAGCGCGTAGGTCTGCGCGCGGTCTCCGACGATGAACATGGCACCGAGGAGGTCCTGGACCATGCGCGGATCGGGGATCGCCCGCCGGATCATCTTCGACAGGATCGACCCGCTGCGCCGTCCGAGGCCGGGCCAGCGCGGGGCCTCGGCGATCTTGAGCCAGCCGTCGTCCTCCCGCCGGTCGGTCGCGGGGTCCGCTTCCCGCTTGAACCGGGAGCGGTAGTGAAAGACGTCGATCGCTCCTTCCCGCCCCTCGGCCTTGAGGCGCCTCGGCCGGAAGCGGAACGCGCGGGTGCCGGCCTGGGCGCTCGAGCCCGTGACGAACCGCAACGAGCCGTCCGCGGCGCTCTCGAGGCCGCCGAACATCTCGACCTCGGTCCGGTGCTCGACGTCGCTCCACAGCGCGTCCCGCACGAGCTGCTCGAAGTAGGCCCGATGCCGCGGGCCGTCGCGGACGGTGCGGGAGTGCTCGATGTCGAACAGGATCTTCGCGAGGTAGAGCTTGCGCTGCGCCTCATAGCGGCTGCGCGCATGGGGCGCCTCGAACGTCGCCTTGAGCAGATCGCCGAGGGAGCTGCGGCCGCGGGTCTCCGGAAGGGGTGCCAGGTGCCGCGCGACCGGCTCGGGAACCAGGCGCAGCAGGTCGTTCAGATACGCGTCGGCGTCATGAAAGTACCCGGTGAGATCGGCGGCCGACGAGCGGCGGCTCCCCGCGGGCGCCGTGTACCCGCGGACGATCCGATCGTGGAACGCCGGCTCGCGCTGCATGTGCCGGTACGTATCGAGCCAGAGGCGAGTCAGCGCCGGGTGACGGCTCGGGAGGTGCGGATCGAGGAGCGGGTGCGCGTCGAACGCCGCGGCCACGTGAGGCGGGAGCGGGGACGCCGTGCCGTCGCGAGGAAGGAGGGCTCTCACGTTCGTCTCGACCGGGGAAATGTACGCTCCGGGGAGGCTGCGTGCTAGCGTCAGTCGGCGTCCCGGAGGAAACCCCATGGCGACCGTGACGATGGACGGCAAAACGATCACGATTTCCGGCGCGCTGCCCCGAGCGGGGACGGCGGCACCCGATTTCCGTCTCGTGGGAAGCGATCTCGCGGACGTCACGCTCCGGACCTTCGCGGGCAAGCGGAAGATCCTCAACATCGTGCCCAGTCTCGACACGCGGGTCTGTTCGCTCTCGGCGCGGCGGTTCGACACGCTGGCGGCGGGCCTTGCGAACACGGTCGTGCTCGTCGTCTCGGCCGACCTCCCGTTCGCGATGAAGCGCGCCTGCTCCGACGCCGGCCTCGAGCACGTCATCCCGCTCTCGCTGATGCGCGGCCGCGCCTTCGCCCAGGACTACGGTGTCCTGATGACCGACGGCCCGATGGAGGGGATCACGGCCCGCGCCGTCGTCGTGCTCGACGAGTCGAACCGCGTGATCCACGCGCAGCTCGTCGGCGACATCGGCGACGAGCCCGATTACGACGCCGCGATCGCCGCCGCCCGGGGCTGACCGGGAGGACCCGCCGCCTCGGCTAGAATGCCGGTCCGATTCGTGAAGG
>DATKHQ010000145.1:0-9319 GCA_035510175.1 Candidatus Sulfotelmatobacter sp.
CCCGTCGGGCTGGCGGCCGAACATCACCGAGCCGATCTCGACGGACCGGATGCCGCCCTCGAGGTAGAGGGCGAGGGACAGCGCCCACGCGGGGAACTCCGACTGCGGGACGTGCGGGAGGAATCGCAACGCGTCGAGGTAGAGCGCGTGGCCCCCCGGGGGCGTGAGCATCGGGACGCCCCCCGCCTCGAGCCGCTCCGCGAGGTAGGCCACCGACCGGATCCGATACTCGAGGTAGTCCTCGTGGAGGACTTCGCGAAGCCCGACGGCGAGCGCTTCGAGGTCGTACCCCGCGAGCCCGCCGTAGGTGACGAACCCCTCGGTGAGGATCAGGAGGTCGGTGCAGCGCCGCGCGAGATCCGGGTCGCGCAGGGCCAGGAACCCCCCGATGTTGACCATCCCGTCCTTCTTCGCGCTCATCGTGCAGCCGTCGGCGCAATCGAACGCCTCGCGCGCGATCTCGGCGGGCGGGCGCCCCGCGTGGCCCGGCTCGCGGGTGCGGATGAACCAGGCGTTCTCCGCGAACCGGCAGGCGTCGAGGAAGAGCGGGACGCCGTGCCGGCGGCACAGCGCCGACACGCCGCGCAGGTTCTCGAGGCTGACGGGCTGGCCTCCCCCGGAGTTGTTCGTGACCGTGACCATCACGACCGGCACGCGTCCGGGGTTCTCCTCGAGCACGCGCGCGAGTGCCGCGAGGTCCATGTTCCCCTTGAAGGGATGCCGCGAGTCGGGCTTCCGTCCCTCCGCGATCGGCAGGTCGAGGGCGGTGCCCCCCCGGTGCTCGACGTTGGCGCGGGTGGTGTCGAAGTGCGTGTTGTTCGGGACGATGTCCCCGGGCTTGACCAGAGTGCCGAACAGGATCCGCTCGGCCGCGCGTCCCTGGTGGGTCGGCAGGATGTGCGGGAAGCCCGTGATTCCGAGCACGGCGTCGCGGAAGCGGTAGAAGGATTCCGCGCCGGCGTACGACTCGTCGCCGCGCATCATCGCGGCCCACTGCTCCGAGGAGAGCGCGCCGGTTCCGGAATCGGTGAGCAGGTCGATCAGGACGTCGCGCGCCGGGAGGAGGAACAGGTTGTAGTGCGCCGCAGCAAGCGCCGCCTCGCGCTCCGCGCGCGTCGTCTGCCGGATCGGCTCGACGGTCTTGATCCGGAACGGCTCGATGATCGTCTTCCAGGTCATGCGGAACAGGCTACCAGCTTGGGGACATTCTGCTTTTCCGTTCCTCTCGTGAATTGATTCGAGCGACGTCGAGCGAGGCGGCGCGGCAATTCCCTGCCGCATGCCGCCGCAGCGTGCCGCGGGAATCAATTCACGAGAGAAAGGGAAAAGCGGAATGTCCGCAAGCTAGGGGCATGAGCCGTGGGACCGGGGCGATCCGCTCGAGTCGCTCCCCCAGCCGCCGCTGCCGCAGCTGTTCCGGGCCTCGACGACGTAGTAGAACCCGGCGCCGGGCTTGGGGTTCTGCGCATCGACCAGCGAGGTGTCGGTCGTCGGGGTGCCAAGGCAGATTGCCGCGGCGATCGTGCCGGTCGACTGGAGCGTCACGAGGGTTCCGCGGACCCGGTCGTAGACGGTGCCCGATCCGGCGGCCGCCGCCTCCGACGTCCAGGAGAGCGTGACCTTGTCCGACCCGAAGGCCACGCCCGCTACTTCCCCCGGAACGTCGTAGGCGCCACCGTCCCCGGGGGCACAGTCGCACGCGCTCGCGATGCCGTCCCCATCGGGATCGGGACCGAGGTGGATCGCGTCGTAGGCGTCGATCAGCCCGTATCCCCAGAGGTTGTTCGGATGGGCCGATCCGTCGGTGCCGCCGCAGGTCTGCGGGGTGCTCTGGAAGACGAGGCTTCCGCGCGAGGACTGCTCGATCAGGCACCGGGTGATGCCCAGGAGCCCCCGCACGACCGGATTCGCCGACCAGAGGAGTGCTACGGTCCCGGCGGCGTGGGGGCTGGCCATGCTCGTCCCGGACAGCGTGCTGTACCCGCCCCCCCTGATGGACGAGCGCACGGACACGCCCGGGGCGACGACGTCGGGTCGGAGGCGGTTGCTCCCGTCCGCGATCACAGGGCCCTTGGACGAGAACGAGGCGAGCTGGTTGGTCGAGTCGACCGCCCCGGCGACGAACGTCTCGCCGTAGATCGCCGGCGGGTCGCTCACCGTCGAGCAGCTGGGGCCGCTGTTCTGGGCGGCGGCGACGGCGAGGATGCCCGCGGCCTGGAGCGCCTTGAAGCTGTCGAGCAGCGATTCGGCGTCGCACCCCTCCGAAGGCGGGCAGGACCAGGAGTTGTTGACGATGTCCGGCGCCTTCGACGGATCGCCGTCGGTTTCGGGAGAGCCGCCGTGCGGATACGGCGCGAGGAAGAACTGGTTGCACGCGATGTAGGTCGAAGGCTGGCCGTTCCCGTGGTCCATGTTCCGGCAGGCGATCCACTTCGCTCCCGGCGCCACGCCGATCTGGTTTCCGGCTCCGTCGTCCCCGACCATCGTCCCGGTCGTGTGCGTGCCGTGATTGTTGTCGTCGAGCGGCTCGGCGAGATCCTGGATCGCGTCGAACCAGTTGAAATCGTGGCTCGCGGACGTCCCGTTCCACCCGCGGTACTTCGACTGGAGCGCCGGGTGCGTCCACTCGACGCCGGTGTCGGCTGAGGCGACGACGATCCCCTCGCCATGATTGCCGTCGAGGCTCCAGACCTTGTCCGCGTCGATCTTGACGATCCCCCACTCCGGCCCCGAATCGGGAGCGGCCGGCGGGGAGAGCAGGTCGGCGTCGAGACCGCGCACGACCGGATCGCCCACGATCCGGACGACCTCGGGGCGGCCGGCGAGCGCTCGCGCGAGATCGAGGCCGCCCCTGAGCGCGAGCCCGTCGACGATGTACAGGGGACGGTACCGGATGCCCCGGGCGTCGAGCTCCGCCCGCACGCTCGCCTGGAGGGCGCGCGCGCGCCCGGCGAGTACCCGGTAGACGGCCGCGCGCCGGTCGGGTGCCGCCGCGGTCCCGGCGAGGACCGGCCCGATCGAGCGGGAGTCGTCGAAGAGCACGATGAACCCGTCCGGTCCCGACGAAAGCCGCGTCAGGAGCCACGGGGCGATCTTCGCGTCGGGGTGCGGGGGGGCGTTCTGGGCCGCCGCGGGAGCGACGGCGAGAACCGCCGCCGCGAGCAGCCGAAGCCATGCCGGGTGGTGCGTCACCAGGCGGTCCTCCGCCCGCGGGCCGGCTCCATCCCCGTCCCGCCGGGTCTCGTTGGATCTACCGCGAGGGGGCGTGGGTGTCAACCGGCGGAGGGCCGAGGCCGACGATGTTGAAATCAGGCGGCTCGATCTGGAGCGTCACGTGCTCCACGCCGAATCGCGAGCGCAGGTGCCGCGTCGCCTGGCGAAGCACGTCGTGCGCGCGCACCGAGTGGTCGACCACGAGGTGCGCGGTGAGAAGGGGCGTGCGGCCGCCGAGGGTCCAGAGGTGGAGATCGTGGACGTCGATCACGCCCGTCAGGCCGCGCAGCGCGCTCGCGATCTCCGCGGCGTCGAGATGCGCGGGGGCGCTCTCCATCAACACGTGGATCGAGTCGAGCACCAGCCTCACGGAGCTGAACACGATGACGCCGCCGATGAACACGCTCGCCACCGGATCCGCCCACCGCCACCCGAACGCCGCCATCGCACCCGCCGCGGCGAGCGCGCCGATCGAGCCGAGCAGGTCGCCGATCAGGTGCAGCAGCACGCCGCGCGCGTTCAACCCCCCTGCGTGGTCCCACAGGATCCGGGCACCGATGAGATTGACGACGAGGCCGCCCGCGGCGATCACCGCCATCAGCCCCGTCGCGACCTCGGGGGGCGCGGCGAGCCGGGCCATCGCCTGCCAGAGGATCAGTCCGCAGACGACGACCAGCGCGACGCCGTTGGCCAGCGCGGCGAGGATCTCCGCCCGCTGGTAGCCGTACGTGCGCCCCGCGTCCGGAGGGCGGCGTGCGACCCAGGCCGCGACGACCGCCAAGGCCAGGGCCAAGTCGTCGGTGAGCATGTGTCCGGCGTCGGCCAGGAGCGCGAGGCTGTTCGAGAGGATGCCACCGGCGACCTCGGCCGCCGTGTAGACGACCGTGAGGGCCAGGACGAGGATCAGCCGCTTTTGGGTGGCGTTGGAATGATCGTGGGAATGTCGGTCCTGGCCTTCCGTCACGTCCGCTCCGGCCCACCAGTATAGGGTCCGGGGAGGGTGGGAACCCCGCGGGGCGGTACGCGTATTCTTCTAGCGAGCCCGGATGCCGGGCGTTTGGGGGGACGCATGATCGCGCTGGTGGCCGTGCTGCTGCTCGTCGGGGCGATTCTCCTGATCCCGCTCATGATCCTCGCCGTGGTCCTGCGCCTTGCGGTGGGGCTCGTGGTGCTGCCGATCAAGCTCGCGGTGCTGGGCGTCCGGCTGACGCTCGGACTCGCCGCGGGCCTGGTCGCCCTCGTGCTCGGGGGAGTGGCCCTTCTCGGGGGGCTCGCGGTGGTCGGCATCGCGATCCTCATCCCGCTGCTCCCGTTCGTGCTGCTGGCCGCGGCGATCTGGCTCTTGTGGCGCCTGTCGCGCCCGAAGACCGTCGTCCTCCCGCCGACCACCGGGTAGAGATCAGCCCGGCTCCGTCATCTTGAACGGGTCGAGGGCGGCATCGAGCTGCTCCGGCGTGAGCGAGGTCGTCTCGCGCGCGACCTCGCGCACGGTGCGGCCGGTCTTCGCCGCTTGCTTGGCGATCGCCGCCGACGCGTCGTACCCGATGTAGGGGACGAGCCCGGTGCAGATCGCGAGGCCTTGCTCGACCAGCTTGGGTCCCGCCTCGGTGGCGACGATCCCGGCGACGCAGCGATCGGCGAAGTTCCTCGTCGCCGCCCCCAGGATCTCGACGGACGAGACGAAGTTGTGCGCGGCGAGCGGGAGCATCGTGTTGAGCTCGAAGAAGCTCCACAACCCCGCCTGGAGCACGGCGACGTCGCCGGCGATCGCCTGCGAGGCGGCCTGGATCAGGGACTCCGCGATCACGGGATTGACCTTCCCCGGCATGATCGAGCTTCCCGGCTGCACCTCAGGCAACGCGAGCTCCCCGAGCCCGCAGCGCGGCCCCGAGCCGAGCAGCCGGATGTCGTTCGCGATCTTCACGAGGCTGACCGACACGGTCCGGACCGATCCGGAGGCCTCGACCACCGCGTCGATCGTCGCCTGCGCCTGGAAGTGGTTGTCGGTCTCCCGCAGCGGAAGGCGCGTCTGCTCGGCGACGATCGCGAGCACTCGGCGCGCGAACTCGGGATGCGTGTTGATTCCGGTGCCGACCGCGGTTCCGCCCAGGGGCACGACCGAGAGCTCCTCGAGCGCCGCTCCCAGGCGCCGCTTCGCCTTCTCCATCTGACCGGCATATCCGAGGAACACCTGGCCCATGCGGATCGGAGTCGCGTCCTGGAGGTGGGTGCGGCCGGTCTTGATGACGCCCCAGAATTCCTTCGACTTCTCGCGAAGCGCCCCCTCGAGCCGGTCGCAGGCCGGGATCAGCACCTCGTGGATCGCGAGGGCCGACGAGAGGTGCAGGGCGGTCGGGATGACGTCGTTCGAGGATTGCCCGAGGTTGACGTGATCGTTCGGGTGGACCTTGCCGCGCGAGCCCCGCGGCATCCCCATCAGCTCGGCCGCGCGGTTCGCGATCACCTCGTTGGCGTTCATGTTCGTCGAGGTCCCGGAGCCGGTCTGGAACACGTCGAGCGGGAAGTGCGCGTCGAGCGCGCCGTCGGCGACCTCGCGCGCGGCGGCGGCGATCGGCCCGGCGTGGTCCGCCGGGAGGAGCCCGAGGTCGCGATTGACCTGCGCCGCGCCTCCCTTGAGGAGGCCGAGCGCCTTGATGAAGCGGCGCGGCAGCCGGATGCCGGACACCGGGAAGTTGATCACCGCCCGCTGCGTCGAGGCGCCGTAGTACGCCTCGGCGGGCACCTCCATGGTCCCCATCGTGTCCCGCTCGACCCTGGTCTTCGTGTCCGCCATGACGTGCCTCCGGGGTCACGATAGCAGTGTTATCCTGGCGATTCCGCCACGGGAGACCCCGCCATGAGCGCGACCGAGCGCCTCGCCTGCTTCAAGGCGTACGACATCAGAGGACGCATCCCGGCCGAGATCGACGCGGCGCGCGCGTACGCGATCGCCCGGGCGTACGCGGCGTGGCTGAAGCCCAGGCGCGTCGCGGTCGGGTACGACATCCGACTGTCGAGCCCCGAGTTCGCCGCGAGCGTCCGCGAGGGCCTCATGGACGCGGGGGTCGACGTCGTCGACATCGGCCGCTGCGGAACCGAGCAGGTCTACTTCGCGGTCTTCCACCTCGGCCTCGACGGCGGCGTGATGGTGACGGCCAGCCACAACCCGGCGGACTACAACGGGCTGAAGCTGGTGCGCGAGCAGGCTCGCCCGATCAGCGCGGACACCGGGCTCGCCGAGATCGAGCAACTGACCATCGCCGGCAATTTCGCAACCGGGGCGCGCCGCGGCACGACCGAGCGGGCCGACCTGCTCGACGCGTACGTGAAGCACCTGCTCGGGTACGTGGACGCGGCGAAGCTTTCCCCGCTGACCGTGGTGTCGAATCCGGGAAACGGCGGCGCGGGCGTGGTCGTCGAGGCGCTGGCGCCGCATCTGCCGCTCCGGTTCGTCAAGGTCCACCACGAGCCGGATGGGCGCTTCCCGAACGGGATCCCGAACCCGCTCCTTCCCGAAAAGCGCGCGGACACCGCCCGGGCCGTCGTCTCGGCGCACGCCGACTGCGGCATCGCGTGGGACGGGGACTTCGACCGCTGCTTCCTGTTCGACGAGGCGGGGGGGTTCATCGAGGGGTACTACATCGTCGGCCTGCTCGCGGCGCAGGTCCTCAAGCGGCACCCGGGGGCGAAGATCGTCCACGACCCGCGCCTGACGTGGAACACGATCGAGACCGTCCGCGAGAACAGCGGCATCCCGGTGCAGAGCAAGTCGGGGCATGCCTTCATGAAGGAGGTCATGCGGAAGGTGGACGCGGCCTACGGCGGGGAGATGTCCGCGCACCACTTCTTCCGCGAGTTCTCCTACTGCGACAGCGGCATGATCCCGTGGCTTCTCGTGATCGCGATGATGGGCGCCTCCGGGAAGCCTCTCTCCGCTCTCGTCGGCGAGGCGATGCGGCGCTTCCCCGCGAGCGGCGAGATCAACCGGCGCGTTCCCGACGCGGGTGCCGCGATCGCCAAGGTCCGCGCGACGTACGCCCCCTCCGCCCTGCGCGTCGACGAGACCGACGGGGTGGGGATGGAGTTCGAGAGCTGGCGGTTCAACCTGCGATCCTCGAATACGGAGCCGCTGCTCCGGCTCAACGTCGAATCGCGCGGGGATGCGGCCCTGATGCGCGCGAAGACCGAGGATCTGCTCGGCGTGATCGGCGGCGAGCCCGCGGCCTGATTCAGCGGACGAGGTCAGGAAGCTCCTTCTGGAATCGGGAGTTCGGCATCACCCGGTCGAACCCCGCGGCGCGCGCGGCCGATAGCGCCGCCTCGTCGACGTGGGATCCGAACGCGACGAGCTCCGGGGACGGGGACACCGCCTTGAAGCGCACCGCGCAGGCGCCCGGATCGACGGCGCGGACGCCGAGATCGAACAGGACGCGGCTCACGTCCCCTTCCGCGACGGCCGCCGCGAGACCCGCCTCGTCCCCGACGCGCCGCGCGTCGGAGCCGGCAGCGCGGGCCGCCGCCTGAACGCGGGCCCAGAAGAAAACATCGTCGGAAACGAAGAGAATCCGTCGGCTCACGACCGCCCTCCGTCGGGGCTCCGGCTTGACTTTCCAAGGTTCACATGCAAACTTGAGGCCGAGTCGGCCTGGCGGGAGATGGAGGATCGGTTGAGGCTCGTAGGCACGCAAGCCCTCTTCGTCGGGATGAAGATGGACAGCCAGCTCCGGCGGCGCCTGGAGACGATCCCCGAAACCGAAAAAAAGTACGTTTCGCGCGACAACACGACGTTTCTCACGATCTGCCGCCTCGGCGAGGAGGAGTACGTCGGCAAGGTCATCGAGGAGCGCGTCACCTCCGACCGGGTCGACGACATCCGGCGGAACGTCCTGAGCATCCTCCAGCGCCTGAGCCCCGAGACTCGATTCCCGGCCACGCTCGACATCGTACCCTGCGACACGACTCCCGAGTGAGTTGCGCGGGCGGCGACTTGGAGGAGTGGTAGCGCTACGGGGATTCGAACCCCGGTTTGATGGCTGAGAACCACCCGTCCTGACCCCTAGACGATAGCGCCGTCGCGGATTTTAGCGGCCCAATGGGGGGTGTCAAGGCAACCTCCGCGGCCGGAGGGATCCGGTCCGCTCCCCGGTTGCCCGGGCTTACCGAAACCCTATATTCGCCAGGTCGGGCGGTCCGCCCGGCACAAGGGCCGCGTGCACCCCCGGAACCCCCACCGGGTGGTGGCACCGTACGAGGGTGGATGAGTCTCGCGTTGCCAGCGATGGTCGTTTGCGGGCTGTTCGCCGTCGCGGTCGCCACCGCGTTCCTGCTCGGCCGCGCCAGCGGGGGTCGCAAGGGGCGCGACGCGGGCCGCCGCGAGCGCCGCGAGCTGCGCGCGATCCTCGACGTCACCGAGGCGGTCGCGGGGACCCTCGACGTCCGCAAGGTGATGAGCCTCATCGTCAACCGCGTGGGGGAGCACGTCGGCGCGCAGCGCTGCTCGATCGTCCTGATCGACGAGGCGTCGCGCCGCTGCTTCGTGCTGGCGGCGAGCGACAACCCGGAAGCGGACATGCTCGCCGTCGACCTCGACAAGTACCCGGAGATCCGGCGGGCGGTCTCGACGCGCGAGCCGGTGTTCGTCGAGAACGTGGAGAGCGACCCGCTCCTCGAGCCGGTGCGCGAGGTCCTGCTTGCGTGCGGCTACCGCTCGCTGCTCGTCATTCCCCTGGTGTTCGGACGCGAGGTGCTCGGCACGCTCTTCCTCCGCGCGACCCGGGACGTGCCCTTCACCGAGCGCGAGCTGCGGTTCTGCCGCGTGGCGGCCGCCGCCTCGGCCAACGCGCTCAAGAACGCACTCCTGTTCCGCGACGTCGAGCGTGAGGGGGCGCTCCACCGGGCGACCGGCGAGAAGCTCCGCCGCGTGCTCGACGGCACGCCCGAGGTGATCGTGGCGACCGACGCGGCGGGACGGATCACCGAGTTCAACCGCGCGGCCGAGGACCTCACGGGGCGATTCGCCCCCGAGGCGCTGGGCCGCTCTCTGGACGAGGTCTTTCCGCAGGCCGCGGCGCACGTCGACGCGGGGCGCAGGGGCGCCGCTCTCCTG
>DATKHQ010000146.1:0-4293 GCA_035510175.1 Candidatus Sulfotelmatobacter sp.
AGCGGCTGCGGCAAGAGCACGCTCCTGCACCTGCTCGGCGGGCTCGACCAGGCGACCTCCGGATCGGTCGCGGTCGACGGCGTCGAGCTGACCGGGCTGGCGGACGACGCGCTGACGCGCGTGCGCCGCGACAAGATCGGGTTCATCTTCCAGTTCTTCAACCTCCTCCCGACGCTCTCCGCGGCCGACAACATCGCGCTCCCGATGCGCCTCCAGAGAACGCCGTCCAAGGAGGTCGCGGCAGCGGTGACACGCCACCTCGAGCTCGTCGGCCTGGGGGCGCGCGCCGAGCATCTCCCGGACGAGCTGTCCGGAGGGGAGTGCCAGCGCGTGGCGATCGCGCGGGCGCTCGTCATGAAACCGCGCGTGCTCCTCGCCGACGAGCCGACCGGGAACCTCGATACCACCACCGGCGCCGAGATCCTGGCGCTGCTGCGCCGGATCAATCGCGAGATCGGCTCGACGCTCGTCATGGTCACGCATGACGCCGGAGCGGCATCCGCCTGCGACCGGATCCTGCGGTTGCGCGACGGACGCCTCATCGCCGACGACCGGAACTAGGCCCGATGCTCTTCCTGCTTCGCGGGGTGACCTGGCCGTACTTCCGCAAGCACTGGGTGATCTCGCTCCTGACGCTCGCCGGCGTGACGCTCGGGGTCGGCACCTACGTCGCGATCGAGCTCTCCGCGGCGTCGCTGCGCGTGTCGATGCGGCGGACGGTGGACAAGGTCGCCGGCAAGGCCCAGCTAGAGGTGACCTCTGGGGAGGCCGGCGTCCCCGAGGAGACGGTCGAGCGTGTCCGCGCCGTTCCCGGGGTCTCGGCCGCGCAGCCGGTGATCGAGGCAATCGTCCGTCCCGAAGGGACCGCCGAGTCGTCGGTGATGGTCCTCGGGATCGACTTCCTGGGGGACCGCTCGATCCGCGACTGGGATTTCGGGAGCGACGAGGTCCTCGACGACCCGCTCGTCTTCCTCGCCCAGCCCGACTCGATCTGCCTCACGAAGGAGTACGCCGCGCGGAAGAACCTCGCCCTCGACGACGTGATCCGGCTCGAGACGGGGCACGGGTGGAAGGCGTTCAAGGTGCGGGGGCTCGTCGAGGCGGAGGGGCCGGCGACCGCGTTCGGCGGGAACGTGGCCGTGATGGACCTCTACGCCGCGCAGTACGTCTTCGCGCGGGGCCGCTTCTTCGACCGGGTCGACGTCGTGCTCGACCCCACCCTGGGGCTCGACGAGGGGACCCGGCGGATCGAGGCCGCGCTCGGCCCCGGGTACAAGGCCGACACGCCGGCGCGCCGGGGTGCCGAGATGGAGATCCTGATCGAGAACTTCGGCCGGTCGCTCACCCTCGGCTCGTGGCAGGCGATGTTCATCGCCGTCTTCCTGATCTTCAACGTCTTCGCCGTCGCCGCCGCCCGCAGGCGGCGGGAGATCGGCATCCTCCGCTCGCTCGGCGTGGCGCGCCGCGCGATCCTCGGCTTGTTCCTCGCCGAGGGCGCCGTCGTCGGGCTCATCGGATCGCTGATCGGCGTCGCGGCCGGCCTCGTGCTCGCGCAGACGACCACGAAATTCATCGCGGGGATCACCGAGACCGCGTACGGCATCACCCACTCGGAGTCGCGGGTGGTCGTCGACCCGCGCGTGATCGTGCTCGGCCTCGCCCTCGGGGTCGTCAGCGCGATCGCCGCGGCCTTCTTCCCGGCGCTCGCGGCGGCGCGCCTGCAGCCGGTCGAGGCGCTGGCCAAGGGGCGCTTCCAGCGCGACTTCGAGGGGACGAGCCGGCCGCGCTTGATCCTCGGCGCGCTCGTGGCTCTCGCCTCCGCGGCGGTCGTCCTGACGGTCGCGGGACGGAATTTCGGGATGGCGGTATTCGGGTTGTTCCTGATCAACGTTGCGGCGCTTCTGATCGCCCCGTCCGTGATCGGTCCGCTCGTGCGGCTGATGCGCCCCGTGATGGAGCGGGCGTTTGGCGCCGAGGGGCGGCTCGCGACCGACACGCTCCTCCAGGCCCCGCGCCGGACGTCCGCGACGGTGATGGCGCTGATGGTCTCTCTCGGGTTCGTGCTCACGCTCGCCGGCCTGACCCACTCCTTCCGGCGGTCGTACACGACCTGGATGGACGGGGTGATGAACGCGGACTTCTACGTCACCGCCTCCGACCGGTTCTTCTCGAAGGCGTTTCGCCTACCGCCGGAGTGCGCCGACATCCTCGCGGGGATCCCGGGGGTGAAGTGGGTCGAGCCGTTCCGGGGGGTCCACCTCGACTTCCGCGGCAAGCGGCCGATCCTCGCGACGCTTCCCCTCGAGCGGACCTTCAGGCGCCTCAAGATGCCCATGGTCGCGGGCTCGCGCGCCGACCTCGTCACGAAGATCCCGAAGGGGGAGGGATGCGCGGTCTCCGACAACTTCGCCCGGCAGTACGCGATGAAGGTCGGCGACACGCTGTCGATCGACACGCCGACCGGCACGCTCTCGCTCCCGATTCTGGCGGTCGTCCAGGACTACTCGTCCGATCAGGGAACGGTCTGGATGGACCGCAGCGTCTACGTTTCGCGCTTCAAGGACGAGAGCCTCGACACGATCGACATTCTGCTCGCGCCCGATGCGTCCCGGGACGCGGTCGTCCACGAGGTGCGCGCGCGCCTGGCGGGGAAGACCGACCGGCTCTTCGTCATGACCGCCGGTGAGATGAAGGGGAACATCCGGAAGCTGCTCAACCAGTTCTTCGCGCTGAGCTACATCCAGCTCGTCATCGCGCTGTTCGTCGCGGTCCTGGGCATCACGAACACGCTGGTGATCTCGGTCGCCGAGCGGCGGCGCGAGCTGGGGATCCTCAAGGCGCTCGGGACCGAGCGCCGGCAGGTCGCCGCCCTGATCGTCCTCGAGGCGCTCGGCATCGCCGCGGTCGGAAGCGTCCTGGGGTACGCGCTCGGGTCGTACCTGATCCACTACGCGGCGACCACGATCAGCGCGGCGAACGCCGGCTGGGTCGTTCCGTACGCATGGCCGATGGCGCTCGGCACCGGACTGCTGCCCCTCGTGATCGTGGTGACGGTCGTCGCCGCGCTCTACCCGGCGCGACTGGCGCTGGCGGTGTCTCCGGCAGAAGCGCTGGAGTTCGAGTAGGAGATGCGATGAGGATCCCCAAGGGCGCGGCGCTCGTACTTCTCTCCGCCGTCATCGCGGCGACTCCTCTCCGCTCCGAGGCGCCGCCCAAGGACGGCCACGCGGTGATGGCGGAGGCCGACAAGAGGCGCCGGACGGCGACCGAGTACTCCGAGGGGCTGATCACGGTCGTCGAGAAGGGGAAGACGAAGACCAAGTCGTGGCGGTCGTGGCGGATCGGCTGGGGGGGCGAGGCGAAGGGGCTGATCCAGTTCCTCGAGCCGGCCGAGGTGAAAGGCGTTGGCCTTCTGACGATCTCCCACGCGGGGAAGCCCTCGGAGCAGTGGTTCTACGCGCCGGCGATCGACCGCGACCGCCGGGTCGCCCAGCAGGAGAAGACCACGCGCTTCCTCGGGACCCACTTCACCTACGAGGACATGGAGGAGCGGCAGCTCGACGCCTACACCTACACGCTCGACGGCGAGGAGGACCTCGACGGGCAGCGCTGCTACAAGGTCACCGGCGTCCCGAACCCGGGGGAGGAGTCGCAGTACGCGAAGCTGGTCTTCTGGGTGCTCGCCGACAGGTTCGTGACGATCCAGGTCCACGGGTACGTCGGGGCCGAGCTGCGCCGGATCTTCCACGGCTCCAACATCACGGACGAGTCGGGCGTGGCGCTCGTCCACACGTGGGTGCTCTCCGACTCGAAACGCGAGGGGACGACGACGCTGACGCTGCAGAACGTGAGGATGAACCCGCGGCTCGAGGAGAACCTCTTCACGGTGACGGCGATGCGGACGGTTCATCAACCTTAGGGGCGAGCAGCTCTCCCTGCAGCTGTTTCTTCTCGAGGTCGTTTGCGTCGCGCAGCTTCTGGATCACCTCGTCGTAATACGGCCGGTCCTTGAGCGACGCGTACTCGCCGGGGAAGCAGACCGTCGCGAGCTGGGCGCCGTCGTCGGAGAAGTTCGCGAGCGTGACCGCACAGCGCAGGCTGTTGGCCAGGCGCGTGTTGTCGATCATCGGGAAATCGAAGAAGCCGACGTCGAACTGGACGCGGGTGTCGGGAAGCTCCGGGTGATTCGGAGGCGCTTTGACCGTCATGCGCACGGAGAGCTGCTGCCCTTTCATGTCGACCGACAGCGCGCGCAGGTGGACCTCGCACGAGATCCCCCGGATCGAGATCTGC
>DATKHQ010000147.1:0-3859 GCA_035510175.1 Candidatus Sulfotelmatobacter sp.
GATCTGGCCCTCCTCCCGGCCGAACCGGGATTCCGGGTAGCGAAGCCGCACGATCCGGAGGCGCTTGAGCAGGTCTGCCGATCCTGTCGGGTCGGCAAGCGCCAAGGCCACGAGGGTGCCCCAATCCCGGCCGTCGCGCCGCGTGGCCGACGCCGTGAGCGCGCGGATCATTCGCTCGCCGCCGATCCGGCGGGCCGCCCAGGCCGTCTCGCGCCGCACGAATTGGCGCGCCCAGGTGTCGGAGGCGGGATCGGCGAGCTGTTGCTCGACGAGCCCGGCGGCACCCGCGGCGCGTTCGTCGGCGATCGCCCGCAGGATGTCGACCCGGGCCGGATCGGTCGTCTCGGCGCGTCCGAACTGGGCTTCGAGCGCGGCGATCGCGGCGGGGCTGCCGATCTTCGCGAGCCGGTGGGCGGCGAGGACCCGCGCGGGGCCGTCGGGCGAGGCCAGGTCGGAGGTCCATGCGGCGACGTCGTCGCCGGCGGTCGCGATCCGGTCGAGCCGCCGCGCGCACGACCGGAGTTGCTCCCGGATCTCGCCGTCCGACTGGAGGTCGGCGGCCTTCCGGATGTCGTCCCGCGCGTCGACGAACGCGAGCGAGACGAGCGCCTCGGAGTACTGCACGATCGGCGGGCGCAAGGTGAGGTCGCCCACGGGCTCCGCGACGATCTCGAGGAGACGACTGGCGACGCGCGGCCCGGCGCGCTTTTCATCGAGGTTGACGAGGGCCTTGGTCGCGTTGAGCGCGATGTCGCGGTGCGGGTTGGTGACCAGCGCCAGGAGCGTGTCGATCGCGGCCGGGCCGCCGATGTCCCCGAGAGCGTCCACGGCGGCATCGACGACCTCCGGACTCTTGTCGGTGAGCGCGGCGCGGACCAGCGTCAACCCCTTCTTGCTGCCGAGGTCCCCGGCGTAGCGGATGACGAGCGCCCGCTCGATTACGCCGCCGCGTGCGTACCCCGTGCGCAGCGATTCGAGCGCGGTCTCCCCCTGGATCGCCATGAGCGTCCGGTAGAGCCCCGCACGAACCTCTAGATTCGGCTCGACCTCGAGGCGGGAGATCATGCCCTTGAGACACTGGGCCGGCTTCATCCGCTCGAGCGCTTCGACGATCACGTAGTTGGTCTTCACGTGGGAGTCGCCGAGGTGCGCGAGAAGGTCGTTGCAGACCGACGGAGGGCCCACGCGCGAGAGCGCCTCGGCGGCGGCGGCCCGGATGGGGGCCGACGCGTGGTCGAGAAACGGAAGGAGCTTCGGGGCGACGGAGGACTCGCCGGAGCGCCCGAGCGCCGTGATCGTCCACCGCAGCTTGTCCACCGCTTCCGGGTCGCTCTTGTAGGTCTCGAGCTGCTTCAGGAGGTTCGGAACGTTTCCGGGAGCGGTCAGCATCGCGTACTGCGTGGCCAGCGGCAGATCGGGGAGCATCTCGAGCCCCTGCACGGGCAGACCCTCCTGCATCAGGTCCACGACGTCGGGCTTCCCCATCACCGCGAGACCGTAGAGCGCCAGGCGCTCGGCGGCGTGACCGAAGGGCCCGCCGCGGTCCACCGAGCGGCGGTAGGCCTTCCGGAGGGCCGCCTCCGCATCTGGGCCGCCGAGCCGGCCGAGCGCGTACGCGCAGTAGTGGTAGGTCTGCGTGTCCATCAGCTCGATCTCGGCGACGAGGAACGGGACGACCTCCGGACCGAGAGCGACGATCGCCTCGGTCGCCTCGGGGAAGTAGTGGCTGTGGTCCTCGTTGGGGTCCCACTCCGCCTTCATGTCGGCGAAGATCGCCTCGATCTTGGGGCGGATCCGCTCGCGCGCGGCGAGCTGCTCGGTCGTCGGCGGGCCGGAGGCCTCCTCGGCCCCGGGCGCCGGGGCCAGAACGGCAGCCGGGAAGAGGGCGAGCCAGAGCGCGGCCAGCAGCAGGATGAGAGGCCTTTTCACGGAATCCTTTCCGCCGGGACCGCGGGGACCGCAAGACCGGCGATGCGAACGGCAACTATACGGCGGGCCTCGCGGACCGGCAAAAAACGGGAGACGGCGCTTCCGGTTGAGTTTCGTCCGATCTTCGCCTAACCTTCGGTAGCCAAGGGAGGTGGAGGATGGCCCTCACCAAGCGGCAGCGCGAAGTGTTCGACATCATCCGCGAGTTCATCGCGGCGAACGGGTACTCGCCGAGCCTCGAGGAGATCGGCGCGACGCTCGGACTCTCCTCGGTCGCCACGGTTCACAAGCACGTGACCCACCTGGTCGAGAAGGGGCTCGTGCGCCGCGTGTGGAACCAGAACCGCTCCATCGAGCTCGTCGACTCGGCGGCGGGGCGCGCACTCGACCTGCCTCTGGTCGGCACGATCGCCGCGGGCACGCCTCTCGAGGCCGTGCCCACGACCGAGACGATCACGGTCCCGGCCGACATGGTCAGCGGACGGGGGAGGACGTTCGTCCTCAAGATCCACGGTGACTCGATGACCGGCGAGCACATCCGCGAAGGGGACTACGTCGTCATCGAGGAGCGCCAGACCGCGCGCGACGGCGAGACGATCGTGGCCTTAGTCGACGGCGCCGACGCGACGCTCAAGCGGTTCTACCGGGACGGCGCCACCGTGCGCCTCCAGCCCTCGCACCCGACCATGCCGCCGATCGTCCTCGCCGCCGACCGCGTCCAGGTGCAGGGCGTCGTGGTCGGCTTGATCCGCAAGTACTGATTCGCAGGCGAAGGTGCGCGACCGACCGCTCGTGGCGGCCCTCGATCCGATCGCCGCGTGTGCGGCGCTGCGGCATCCCGGGCGGCCCACCCTGCTCCTCGACGGACGCGGCCGCCACGATGGGAGCTGGACGACGACGCTTTCGCTCGAGCCCGAGATCTTCGTTTCGGTTCCGGGGAGCGGGGAGGCGGTGCGATCCGCTCTGGCGCGCGTGGACGCCGAGGCGCTCCGCCGCCGGAAGCGCGGCGGTCCGGGCGGAACGGGCCTGGCCGTGGCGATCTCGTACGAGGCGACGGGCGCGCCTCCGTCCCGCGACGATTCCCCCTGGTCGCTGCTGGCGCTGTCGGTCGACACGTCGGTGCGCTGGCACGAGCGCGCGGCGAGGACCGCAGGCCGGGGTCCAGCGGTGGAACGCGCGGCGCGCCTCCTCGGCGAGCGGATTCCGACGCCCGAGCCATGGATCCCTTGCGCCGGGGCGCCGCGCACCTCCCTCCCGCGCGAGGCGTACCTGCGCGCGGTCTCGCGAGTCAAGGACCACATCGCGCGCGGGGACATCTACCAGGCGAACCTCACGCAGCGGCTCGAGGCACCGTGGCGAGGGGATCCGATAGCACTCTACCGTGCCCTCGCCGCGGCGACCCCGGCGCCGCGCTCGGCGTTTCTCGAGGCCGGCGGGATGGCGCTCGCGTCCGTCTCGCCCGAGGTCTTCATCGACGTCGACCGGGACGGACGCGCCTCGACGTGGCCGATCAAGGGGACGCGCGCGCGGCGGACGGAGCCGGAAGCGGACCGTGCCGCGGCGGCGGAGCTGCTCGCGTCCGAGAAGGACCGGGCGGAGCTGACCATGATCGTCGATCTCGAGCGGAACGACCTCGGCCGCATCGCGCGTCCGGGCTCGGTTCGCGTGGGGCCGCTCCCCGAGCTCCGCTCCTATCCCGCCGTGCATCACCTCGTGGCGCGCGTGGACGCCCGCCTGCGCGAGGGCGTGGGGCTCGCCGGCCTCGTGGCGGCGGCCTTTCCGGGAGGGTCGATCACCGGAGCGCCGAAGATCCGGGCGATGGAGATCCTCCGCGAGGTCGAGCCGGCGGCCCGCGGACTCTACACCGGATCGCTCTTTTGGCTCGACGACGACGGCAGCACCGCCTCGAGCATCCTGATACGATCGATCG
>DATKHQ010000148.1:0-7316 GCA_035510175.1 Candidatus Sulfotelmatobacter sp.
TCCCGTGGACGCGTCGCAGCACTTCGGGGACGCGCTGTCGAGGTTCGTCCCGGCGATCGCGCGGTGTGACTGGACGGCGCCGTTTGCCTCGCTGCGGATCCCGGATGAGATCCGCCGCGCCGTGATCGTGCATCGGGGGGCGCTGACCCCGGCGTACGCATATCTCGGCGCTTACCTCGCGGAGCGGGCCGGGCGCCTCGCGTGAAGCGCGTGGCGGTCCTCGGCGCCGGCCTCGTGAGCGCCCCGCTGGTGAGGCACCTCCTGGGGTACGACGACGTGATGGTCACCGTCGCCGACCAGGATCGGTCGAAGGCGGAGCGCGCGATCGGGGGCCACCCACGGGGGCGGGCCCGCGCGCTCGCGGTCGGCGATGCCCGCGCCCTCGACGGGGTGATCGACGCGTCCGACCTCGTCGTCAGCCTCCTCCCGGCCCAGCTTCACGTCGCGGTCGCGAAGATCGCGGTGGAGCGGCGCCGCCCGCTGATCACGACCTCCTACGTGTCGCCGGAGATGAGGGCGCTCGACGGAGCGGCGAGGAAGGCCGGGGTGATCGTCCTGAACGAGATCGGCCTCGACCCCGGGCTCGATCACATGTCGGCGATGCGCGTCATCGACCGCGTGCGCGCCGCGGGCGGGAGGCTCGAGACGTTCACGAGCTGCTGCGGCGGCCTCCCCGCTCCCGACGCGAACACGAACCCCTGGCGGTACAAGTTTTCCTGGAGCCCGCGCGGCGTGCTTCTCGCGGGGCGTAACCCGGCGCGGTGGCTCGAAGGCGGGAAGGTCGTCGAGCTGAAGGCGGAGGATCTGTTCAAGAGCCCCGCACCGCTCGAGGTCCCCGGGCTCGGGCGTCTCGAGGTCTACGCGAACCGGGATTCGACCGCGTACGTCCATCTCTACGGCATCGAAGGCGTCGAGACGATGTTCCGCGGCACGTTGCGCTGGCCCGGCTGGTGCGAGACCCTCGATGCCGCCCGGCGCCTCGGCCTGCTCGAGATAGACGAGCGGGACTATCCGGCGGGGACGACCTGCGCGGCGTTCGTGGAAACGCTTCTCGGGGCCGGCGCCGGAACCGCGCGTACCCGTGCTGCGGAAAGCCTGGGGCTGCCACCCGACGCGCCGGTAATCGAGCGCCTCGCGTGGACGGGATTGTTCTCCGAGCGACCCATCGGGATGACGCGCGGCTCGCCTCTCGACGTCCTCTGCACGCTCCTCCAGGCTCGCATGGGATACACACCCGGCGAGCGCGATCTCGTCGTGCTGACGCATCGGTTTGGATTCGTCGAGGCCGGCAGCGGTCGGAGATCGATGACCTCGACGCTGATCGCCTACGGCGAGCCGCGGGGCGATTCCGCGATGTCCCGGACCGTCTCGCTCCCCGCCGCCGTCGCGGCGCGATTGATCCTCGACCGCCGCGTCGCGCTCACCGGCGTCCACATCCCCGTCGACCGCCAGATCTACGAGCCAGTGCTCTCCGCGCTCGAACCGCTCGGGATTCGGTTCACTGATTCGTAAGTTCGGGGCAGAATCTCCCCAACTCTAGTCGGCCTGGCGCATCCACCTGAATATTTCGGGAATGGTGGGGCGCTTTCCGTACATCAACAGCCCCGTGCGGAACAGCCGCGCCGCGAAGCGGATCACGACGAGCACGGACGCCGCGAGCGTGGCGAGCGTGAGGATCACCTCCCACCACGGCACGCCGCCGCCTCCGATCCGCATCATCATGGTCACCGGGGCGGTGAGCGGGATGTAAGAGAGAATCCTTGCGGTCGTGCCGTTCGGCGACTTGATGAGGAACATCGAGAACCACATCGGGATGGCGGCGCCGATCGCCCAGAACATGCCGAGCTGCTGCATGTCCTTCGCGGTGGTCCCGATGACGCCGGTCGCGGTGATCAGGGTCCCGAACAGGAGGAAGCCGAGGACGAAGTAGCCGAGGCAGAGAAGGACCACCATCGGCGAGAGCGTCATTCCCGCGACGAGCAGCAGGAGGGGAACGACGGCCATCGAGAGCCAGATCGCAAGCTGCAGGAGCCCGGCGGCGCCGAGCCCGAGGAGCTTTCCGAGGAGCAGCGACTTCGCGTCGATCGACGACAGGATGATCTCGATGACGCGGCTCTCCTTCTCCTCGCTCACCCCCTGGATGAGCTGCCCCGCGGCCGTCAGCAGCGAGATCAGCAGCATGATCGCGAATCCGAACGGCACGCCGAGCTGACGGACCATCGCGACCAATCCGCGCTCGGTCCACCCGCCGTCCGGCGCCTTCGTCAGCGTCGTCACGTTGACCGGATTGAGAATCCGGTCCGAGACCTCCGGCGCCACCGCGCCCGCCATGAGGCTCTTGACCATCAGGCGCCTCAGCGGCGCCTGCGCGAGTTTCCCCTCGGAGAGGATCGACTCGCTCGGATCGTAGGCGGTGATCGCGCCCTTGGCGACGTAGTCCTGCGGGACGACGTAGACCGCTCCGATCTCCTTGCGTGAGAGCGCGTCCAGGGCGGTCTTCTCGTCGGGATACGGAAGGAAGGTCGTCCCCGAGAGGAGGCTCTTGATCGCGCCGGACGCGGGATTGGTCGAGCTGGCGGCCATCCGCGCCGCCTGACCGACTGCCGCGCGCGCCTCGTCGGGGACCTCGCTCAGGGCGGACGTCGGGCCGGCCTCGAACTTGACGATCCCGCTGTGATCGACGATCCCGGCCTTCCCGACCGGTTGGTCCATCTTCGCGGCGCTCTTGGTGATGAGAAACGCGATGCCGACGTACGCCCCGACGAACACGGGCATCCCGAGCGTGCCGATGAGCCAGCTCGGCCGCTTCACGGTCGAGAGGAACTCCCGGCGCACGACGATCCAGGACTTCCCTTTCATGCCGGGACCTTCTGCTGCGTCGTGACGACGTGGACGAAGATGTCCTCGAGCGGCGTCGGCGCCGCCTCGAAGTGCGTGGGAGACAGCCCCGCGGCGAGCGCCTCGGCGAGGAAACGGTCGGGCGAGAGCGCGGGGTCGAGGGTCAGCTTCATCGCGACCCCGGCCGGCTCGGCGCGCAAGACCCCCGGCCGCGCCGCGAAGTCGCCCTCGCCATCGACGAGCACGAAGTTCCCGCGGTCGCTCGCGTGGCGCAGCTCGTCCTTGTACTGCGCCTTGATCCCGCGCACGGTCCCGTAGAGCACGCGGCGCCCCTGGTCGATCATCGCGATGCGGTCGCACAGCTCCTCGACCTGGTCCATCTGGTGGGTCGAGAGCACGACGAGCTTCCCGCGCGCCTTGAGGTCCGCGATCATCCGCTTGACGACCCGGGCGTTGACCGGATCGAGACCCGAGAAGGGCTCGTCGAGGACGACGATCTCGGGGTCGTGGAGGAGCGTCCCGACGATCTGGACCTTCTGCTGCATCCCCTTCGAGAGCGCCTCGACCTTCTTCTTCGCCCACTCGCCGAGGTCCATCGCCTCGAGCGCGGCCATCGCCTTGGCCTTCACGTCCGGTCCCGACATCCCCTTGAGGCGGGCGAAGTAGTCGAGCACGTCGATGACCTTCGACTTGCGATAGAGGCCGCGCTCCTCCGGGAGGTACCCGATGCGGTCGTGATCGGCGGAAGTCGACGGCGTCCCATTGAGCAGGATCCGCCCCGCATCGGGGCGGAGTATGTCCATCATCATCCGGATGAGAGTGCTCTTCCCCGCGCCGTTGGGCCCGAGCAGGCCGAACACTTCGCCGCCGTTGATCTCGAACGAGACGTGATCGACCGCGACCTTTGTGTCGAACGCCTTGACCGCGTCGTCGATCCGGATCTGGGGCATGGAGGCGGGATTATAGGCCGCCTCGAGTCCGATCGCGGAGGCGGCCTGGTAGGATCGACGCTCGCGAGGTCGCGCATGCGCCTGCAGGCCGTCACGTTTTTTTTCACGCTGCTGCTCACCTCGGGCGTTGCGGCGCCGGCGCCCGCGACAACGGCTCCGCTCCACCACGCCCTCCTCGTCTCCGTCGATCCTGCTTCGCACACGATCGCCGTCGACGACGCGATCACCTCCTCGGACGGCGCCGACCTTCCCGATCTCCCCGAGGACGCGCTCCCGTTCGACGTCGCGCACGTGTCGCGGCCGGACGCGAAGACGATCCGCCTCAGGTACCTGGCGACGATCGACCATCCGATCTCGCGCGAGGGAGAGGATTACGCGCGCGGCTTCGCGGAAACCGACGGGACGATCCAGCCGGAAGGCGTCTTCCTCGGCGAGACGTCGCGCTGGTACGCGCACTTCGACGACGACCGGCTCGTCACGTTCGACCTCGAGATCCTGCTGCCCGCCGGCTGGGACGCGATCTCCCAGGGGAAGCGGACGATCCACGAGGCGACCGGCTCGGGGATGCGGGTGCGATTCTCCTGCGACGACCCGCAGGAGGAGATCTGGCTCGTCGCGGGGCCGTGGGTCGAAACCTCCCGCGAGGTCGAAGGCGTGTCCGCGCTCACGATGCTCCGCGCCAAGGACGACGCGCTCGCGGCGAAGTACCTCGATGCGACGGGACCGTACGTGGCGATGTACGCGAAGCTCCTCGGACCGTACCCCTACCCGAAGTTCGCGCTGGTCGAGAACTTCTGGGAAACCGGGTACGGGATGCCCTCGTTCACGCTGCTGGGGCCGCAGGTCATCCGCCTCCCGTTCATCATCACGACCTCCTACCCGCACGAGATCCTCCACAACTGGTGGGGGAACGGCGTCTACGTGGATCCCTCGCTGGGAAACTGGAGCGAGGGGCTCACCGCCTATCTCGCCGACCATCTCTTCGCCGAGCAGAAAGGGGGCGGGGCGGCGTACCGGCAGGAGGCGCTCCAGAAGTACGCCGACTACGCCGCGCGCTCGAAGGACTTCCCGCTCGCGTCGTTCACCGAGCGGCACAGCGCGTCGACCGAGGCGGTCGGGTACGGAAAGTCGCTGATGCTCTTTCACATGATGCGGCGGGAGCTCGGCGACGAAACGTTCGTCAATGGGCTCCGGGCGTTCTACAAGGAGAATCGATTCCGGCGCGCGAGCTTCGACGATCTCCGGCGGGCGTTCGAGGCCGCCGCGGGACGGAACCTGGCACCGGCGTTCACCCCCTGGGTGACCCGGACCGGGGCGGCGCGCGTCATCGCCAGGGACGTCCGCGCGACGGGGAGCGGGTCGACGTGGCGGCTGTCCGGAGAGCTCGTGCAGGCCCAGTCCGGCCCGCCGTACCCGCTGTCGGTACCGCTCGCGGTGACGCTCGAGGGGAAGGACGCCGCGCTGCAGACCGTCGTGCACGCCGAAGCCGAGACGACCGCCTTCACGCTCGACCTCCCGGCGCGGCCGTTACGCCTCGACGTCGACCCCGAGTTCGACCTGTTCCGCGCGCTCGATCGCGAGGAGTCTCCCCCCGCGCTTTCGGGCGCGTTCGGCGCCGACAAGGCGTTCGTCATCCTCCCGTCGAAGGCACCGGCGGATCTGCTCGACGCGTATCGCGGACTCGCCGCCGAGTGGAACCACGGACGCCCGACGCCCATGCGCGTCGTCCTCGACGTGGACGTGCGCAAGCTGCCCGACGACGAGGCGATCTGGGTCGTCGGGTTCGAGAATCGGTTCCTCGACGCCGCGGCCAAGCCGATGGCCGTCTACGGCGCGTCGGTCTCCCCGGCGGGAATGAAGATCGCCGCCGAGGAGACACCGCGGAACGACCACGCGATCGCCGTCGCCGTCCGGCGCGCCGACCACCCCGACCTGGCGCTGGCCGTGGTCGCCGCCGATCACGCGGCCCAGGTCGCCGGCCTCGCCCGGAAGCTCCCCCACTACCACAAGTACTCGTACCTGGCCTTCTCCGGCGACGAGCCGACCAACACGGTGAAGGGCCGGTGGTCGGTGGTCGCCTCCCCGATGACCGTCTTCCTCGACCCGGACCGGAAGCCCTCGGAGACGCCGATGGGATCTCTCGCCGCGCGCGCGGCGCTCGCCGAGCTTCCACCCGCTTTCTCCAGGGAGAAGATGATGGCCACCGTGCGCGCGCTGTCCGCTCCGGAACTCGGCGGACGCGGCCTCGGCACGCCGGAGATCGAGAAGGCCACCTCGGCGATCGCCGATGCGATGCGCGCGGCCGGGTTGGCGCCCGCCGGGGACGAGGGCGGCTCCTACTTTCAGCGCGGCACCGGCTCCTTCGACGGCAAGGCGCTCCCGCTCGTGAACGTCGTCGGGATGCTGCGCGGAACGAAGTCGGACGTCCTCAAGGAGTGGGTCGTCGTCGGCGCGCACTACGACCACCTCGGCACCGGAGGCTCGCTCGCACGCTCCGGCAACGCCGGCAAGGTTCACCCCGGCGCCGACGACAACGCGAGCGGCGTCGCCGTGCTGCTCGAGCTGGCGCGTCAAATGGCCGCCGCCGGCCCGAGCCCACGAACGATCGTCTTCGCCGCGTTCTCGGGAGAGGAGGAAGGGCTCCTCGGCTCGAAGCTGTTCGTCGCCCGCGGGAGCGCGGCCGGACCGGCCCTCGCGATGGTGAACCTCGACACCGTCGGCCGCCTCGGGAAGGGATCGATCCTGGCGCTCGGCTCGGGGTCCGCCGACGAGTGGATCCACATCGTCAACGGCGCCGGGTACGTTACCGGCGGGCAGGTGAAGGCCGTCATGACCGACCCGGGTGGAAGTGACCAGAAGAGCTTCCTCGATGCCGGGGTCCCTGCGGTCCAGCTGTTCACCGGGGCCAACGCGGACTATCACACGCCGGGCGACACCGCGGACAAGATCGACGCGGATGGTCTGGTCTCGGTGGCGGCGGTGACGCGCGAGATCGTCGCGTACCTCGCCGAGCGCGACCGCCCCCTGACGAGCCATGCGGGCGCGGGCGCCGCGATGGCGGTCGCGCCGGCGGCAACGTCCGCGGCGCACCGTGCATCCCTGGGCGGGGTGCCCGATTACGGCGCCTCGGGTCCGGGAGTTCGCTTGAATGGCGTCACGCCGGGATCGCCGGCCGAGAAAGCGGGGCTGCGCGAGGGGGACGTCATCGTCGGTATCGGAGATCGGGGAATCGAGACGCTCCAGGACTACGCGAGCGCCCTCAAGGCGAAGGCGCCGGGGGACGTCGTGACGGTCCGATTCCGGCGGGACGGCAAGGAATCGTCGGTCGAGGTGGCGCTGGGCGAGCGGTAGAGCGCCTCCGGTTGACCCGATCCCCGCCGGGAGCCGATAATCCGCCTCCCATCGAAGTCATCGCCCGGTGGCCTGCCGGGCAGCGAGGACGCATGACCGCACGAACCCCGTCTGGACGCGCCACGCAGATCGCGGCCGTTTGCCTGCTCGCCGCCGGCCTGACCGGATGCGGAGGCG
>DATKHQ010000149.1:0-2732 GCA_035510175.1 Candidatus Sulfotelmatobacter sp.
GGCGGAGGGCCGCATCGACAAGACGCTGCCGTTCATCCGGCGGGAGGGGATGAAGGCCCTCGAGGCCGACTACGCCTCGCACGACGACGCGCGGCAGAAGATCCCCGCGGCGATCAAGGCGTTCTACGCGAAGTCCTACCCGGCGGCCGAGGCGAAACGGGTCGACGCCGCGGCGGCCGAGCTGGCGGCGATCTACTGCGGAAACGTCTTCCCCTCGATGGCCATCAAGTGGGGCAGCTACCCGAACCACCTCGGACACATGGACTCTCCGGGATGCTTCCGGTGCCACGACGGGGAGCACACGGACGACAAGGGGGAGACGATCGCGAACGACTGCGAGACCTGCCACTCGGTGCTCGCGATGGAAGAGCCGAACCCCGAAATCCTCAAGACCCTCAAACCGTAGCGCCCGGACGATCGCATGCCGTTCACACGCTTCGGGCTCCACGCCGATCTCGCCAAAGGCATCCGCGAGATGGGCTTCGCGGCGCCGACGCCGATCCAGGAGCAGACGATCCCGCCGGCGCTCGCCGGGCGGGACGTCCTCGCGTGCGCGATGACCGGGAGCGGCAAGACCGCCGCGTTCGTGCTCCCGATCGTCCACCGCCTGATCAAGAGGCCCCGCGGCGCGACCCGCGCGCTCGTGCTGACCCCGACGCGAGAGCTGGCCGCGCAGATCCACGCCCACCTCGAGGATCTCGCGGTGCACACCCCGGTGACCGGCGCCGCCGTGTTCGGCGGCGTCGGCATGGGGCCGCAGGAGCACGCGCTGCGCAGCGGCGTCGACGTCATCGTCGCCACGCCGGGGAGGCTCCTCGATCACCTCCGCGCCCCGTACGCGCGCCTGGCCTCGCTCGAGATCCTCGTCCTCGACGAGGCCGACCGGATGCTCGACATGGGCTTCCTCCCGGACATCCGGCGCATCCTGCGCCAGATCCCCGCCAAGCGGCAGACGCTGTTCTTCTCCGCGACCATGCCCCGCGAGATCGCCGGTCTCGCGCGCGAGATGCTCCACGACCCGGTCACGATCAACCTCGAGCGCAAGTCCGCCCCGGCGGTCGGCATCACGCAGGCCGTCTATCCGGTCGCGCGCGAGCTGAAATCCGCGCTGCTGTGCGAGCTGTTGCGGCGGGACGTCATCTCCGAGGCGATCGTGTTCACGCGGACGAAGCACCGGGCGAACCGCCTCGCCGACTTCGTCGAGCGACAAGGATTCCCCACCGCCCGCATCCACGGGAACCGGAGCCAGAGCCAGCGCACGCAAGCGCTCGAAGGGTTCAAGGCGGGGCGCTCCCGCGTGCTCGTCGCGACCGACATCGTCGCGCGGGGGATCGACGTCGAGGATCTCTCCCACGTCGTCAACTTCGACGTTCCCGCGGATCCCGACGCGTACATCCATCGCGTGGGCCGCACCGCGCGTGCCGCCGCGACCGGGGACGCCTTCACGTTCGTCTCCCCCGACGAGGAAGGGGACCTCGCGGCGATCGAGCGGGCGATCGGAAAGCGGCTGCCGCGCGTGACCGTCCCTGGGTTCGATTACGCCGCGAAGCCGGAGGCGCGCCTCGAGATCCCGATTCACGAGCGGATCGCCGCGGCGCGCGCCGCGCGCGGGGCGGGGCGCCGCGGCGCTCCGCCCAAGGGGAAGCCCCACGCCGCGCACGCGAAGCCGCGCCCCAAAGGAGGCCGCGGCCGCTCGCGCCTCGACGCGATTCTCGACAAGCACGCGCCCAAGCGGTAAGTGGGGACATTCAGCTTTTCCTTCCTGGCGGCATTCCTCTTTTTCTTGCGTGGCTCCCCGGATACCGCCGCGCTGCGAAAATAGAGGAATGCCGCCAGGAAGGAAAAGCTGAATGCCCCCACTTATCCTCGTGGACGGAGATGCGTGTCCGGTCAAGGACGACGTCTACCGCCTCGCGGCGCGTCACGGCATCAAGGTGATCGTGGTTTCCGGCGGCCGTCTCCACGTGCCGCGCGGCCTCGACATCGAGCACGTCCGCGTGAAATCGGCGCTCGACGCCGCGGACGACTGGATCGCCGGGCGCGCCGGTCCGGCGGACATCGTGATCACCTCGGACGTGCCGCTGGCCGCGCGCTGCCTCCCGAAGGGAGCGCGCGTGATCGCGTCCGACGGGCGCGTCTTCACCGAGGACTCGATCGGGGGCGCGCTCGCCCACCGCGAGCTTGCGGACCAGCTCCGTCAGATGGGAGAGATGACCGGCGGCCCGGCCCCGTACTCGAAGGCGGACCGCTCCCGTTTCCTCGCCCGCCTCGGCGAGGCGATCCAGGCGATCAAGACCGGAGCGTGACGTCCGTCACGACCGGTGCTCACGCGACAGAAAGACGACCGAGAAGACGACCAGGCCGGTCCCGGCCACCGACGTGACGCTCGGCGGGGTCCCGAACAGGAGCCAGCCGAAGGCGAGCCCGAACACGGGCCCCGTCATCGTAACCGCGGTCGCCCGCGCGGCGCCGGCGCGGGCGAGGCCGTGAGTGAGCGCGGTCTGGCCGATCAGCGCGGAGCCGAACACCGCGAGGTGGCCGGCGACCTCCCGGAGCGAGTGCGGGAGGGCCGCCGCTCCGGCGTGGATCGTCGCGACGAGCGCCAGCGGGATCGTCGCGAGCGGGAACCAGATCAGGATCGTGAGCGGATGCTCGGTCCGCGACAGCTTGCGCACGGCGAGATACGCGCACCCGGACAGGATCGAGCCGGTGAGTCCGACCATCGCGGGCCC
>DATKHQ010000150.1:0-10191 GCA_035510175.1 Candidatus Sulfotelmatobacter sp.
TAGGGCCGATCCCGCCCCCGCGATCGCCGCGAGCGGCGTGCGGAGATCGTGCGAAACCGCGGAGAGGAGTGAGCTGCGCATCGACTCCGTGCGCGCGCGCAGCTCGGCCGCCTCGGCCTTCCCCGCGAGCCCCGCCCGCTCGAGTGCCAGCGCCCCCTGCCGGGCGAGCGCCTCGAGGAGATGGCTCTGCTCCGCGTCGAGAGGCCGGCCTGCGACCCGCGGCACGTAGGCGATCACGCCGAACCGCTCGGTGTCGGTGGCGAGCGGGACGCACTCCGCCCCCGCCCCCGGAATCGTGTCGGTGCCGAGCCCCGCCGGCCTCCCGTGCTCGTGCACCCAGCGCGCGACCCCGAGATCGCGGGCGTCGAGCGTGGCTGTCCCGGAGTGCGCCGCTTCCGCGAGACCTCCGACGGGCTCGGCGAGAAGGACCACCACGGTTCCGTCGAACGCATCCGCCGCGCGCGAGGCAATCGCGGCCGCGACCGACGGCGCGTCCGCCGCCGCGCCGAGGTCCCGGGCGAGCGCGTAGAGCGCCGAGGTGTGCGCCTCGCGCTGGCGCGCCTCGCGCTCCTGCATGCGGACCCGCCGCGTCCGCTCGGAGAGGAGGAACCCGACCGTGAACATCATCACGAACGTCAGCACGTGCCGCGAGTCCGAGACGGCGAAGGTGAACCGGGGCGGCACGAAGAAGAAGTCGTACCCCGCCACCGACAGCGCGGCGGCCAACGCCGAAGGGCCGCGGCCCACGCGCAGCGCCGTGAGGATGATCGCCACGAGATAGACCATCACGACGTCCGGGAGCGCCAGGTACTGGTCGGCCAGGAAGGCGATCGCGGTGGCGGCCGCGACGAGCTCCCCCGCGAAGAGGTAGTCCGGCCACTCGCTCCGCCGCTCCGGCTCGTCGGAAAGCCTCGGCCCCGACTCCGTGCCCCCCGACATCACGTGCACGTCGATGCCGCCGCTGCCCCGGATCAGATCCTGGAGCATCGACCCCCGGACGAGATCGCGCCAGCGCGAGTGCGTCGGCCGCCCCACGATCAGCCGCGTCGCGTTGTGCCGCCTCGCGTACTGCAGGATCGCGTCCGCGGGCGCGGTGCCGGACAGGCGCGCGATCGACCCGCCGAGCGTTTCGGCGAGGCGCAGGTGGGCGTCGAGGCGCCTTCGGTCGTCGGGGCCGAGCGCGAGCGGCCCCTCCACCCAGACCGCGGTCCACGTCGCCTTCAGCCCCTCGGCCATGCGGCGCGCGGCGCGCACGAGGCTCGCCGAGGTCGGGCTCGGCCCGACGGCCACGACGATCCGCTCCGTCGTCGGCCAGGTCGCCCCGATCGCATGCTCGACCCGGTAGGCCCTCACGTCGGCGTCGACCAGGTCGGCGGTGCGGCGCAGCGCGATCTCGCGCAGGGCGAGCAGGTTCCCGCGCCGGAAGAAGCTCTCGAGCGCGTTCGCGGCCATCTGCGGGACGTAGACCTTCCCCTCGCGCAGGCGCGTGAGCAGCTCCTCCGCGGAAAGGTCGATGAGCTCGATCTCGTCGGCGCGCTCGAGGAGCGCGTCCGGCACGGTCTCGCGGACGCGCACGGTCGTGATCTGCGCGACGACGTCGTTCAGGCTGTCGACGTGCTGGACGTTAAGGGTGGTGTGGACCTCGATCCCCGCATCGAGCAGATCGAGCACGTCCTGCCACCGCTTCGCATGGCGGACGCCGGGGGCGTTGGTGTGGGCGAGCTCGTCGAGGAGGAGGATCGCCGGCTTGCGCGCGAGCGCTCCCTCGAGGTCGAACTCCTGGAGGACGACGCCGCGGTACTCGACGGGACGGCGCGGGAGCAGCTCGAGGCCCGCAAGCAGCGCTTCCGTTTCCGCGCGGCCGTGGGTCTCGACGGCGCCCACGACGACGTCGGTGCCCTCCGCGGCGATCCGGCGGGCGCCCTCGAGCATCGCGTAGGTCTTCCCGACCCCCGGCGCGAATCCGAAATAGACCTTCAGCTTCGCGCGGCGGCTTCTCGCCTCGGTCTGGCTGACGCTCGCGAGCAGCGCGTCCGGGTCCGGTCGAGACGCGGTCTCGGCCATCGCGCGGTTCCTCCTGGCCCGCTGTCCTTGTATCAGAAGGGGACGCATTCGCTCCAGAGCGGACCGGTTCTTGACACGAATCTGATGCGCCGTCGCCTCTAATTGAGAGCGATCGGACACCGGGATCGCTACCGTTTCCGCCGTGGGGAGGAACCGACCGATGAGAGTTCGAAAGACGATCACGCTCGCGGCCCTCGCGGCCGTAACACTCGGCACGGCGGCGGTCGCGGAGGACGCGCCGGCTCCCAAGAAGCCGGAGCCGTTCGCGTTCGCCGATTTCACCTGGCTGACGGGGAACCCTCGGACGACGGAGTCCCCGCTCGACTCGAAGGTCTTCACCGGCGAGTTCCGGGTCGACGTCAACTTCACCCAGAGCTTGAACCATCCGCAGGACCACACGATCGGGGGCTCGAGCGAGATCTTCCGCTCCGGCGAGGTCCAGCTGACCCAGCTCGGCGCCGGTGGCGACCTGCACTGGAACAACGTCCGCGGCCGCGTGATGACCCAGTTCGGCATGTACTCGCAGACCACCCCGCGCAACGACGCGAGCCCGACGGTCGGACAATGGCAGCTCGATAACGCCTATCGGTACGTGTCGGAGGCGTACGGCGGGTACCACTTCGACGCGTTGAACGGCATCAACGTCGACGCCGGGATCTTCATGTCGTACGTCGGCCTGTTCAGCTACTACCAGTTCGACAACTGGGCGTACCAGCCCTCGTACGTGTCGTCGAACACGCCGTGGTTCTTCAACGGGGTGAGGATCCAGATCTTCCCCTCCGACAAGCTGAAGATCGAGCCGTGGATCGTCAACGGCTGGCAGTCGTACGGGAAGTTCAACGACGCCCCGGGGTTCGGCGTGCAGATCCTCTGGCGGCCGAACGGGTCGATCTCGGTCCTCGGCAACCAATACTACGGAACCGACACCCTCGGCGTCTCCGACCGGAAGCGCCTCCACACGGACGACAGCGTGCAGTGGAAGTACCTCGACCGGCCGGGGCGCGCGCTCGACAAGGCGGCGATGACCTTCACCGTCGATGCCGGGTGCGAATACGGGGGCGGCGTGAGCTGCCGGAACGGCTCCGCGGCGAGCCCGTCGCAGTACTTCCTCGGGTTCATGACCTACCAGCGCCTCTGGTTCGACAAGGACCGCTACGCGGTCACCGTGGGCGGCGGGGCGATCAACAATCCCGGGCGCTACCTGGTTCTGCTGCCCCCGATCAACGGGGCCACCGCGGCCTCGGGGACGCCGTACTTCACCGAGGCCCCGGGCAACGAGTTCCGCGCCTGGGACGCCTCGGCGACGTTCGACTGGATGCCCCGTCAGTTCATCACCTTCCGGGCCGAGTTCAATCACCGGTACGCCAACGTGCCCTACTTCTCCGGATCCGGAGGCATCACGCCGACGGGCGGGAACACCGGCCCCCCCGGATCGATCGTTCCCAATTTCACGCCCGATCTCGTCAAGACCGAAAATCGCTACACGCTCGCGATCCTGGTCAAGATCTGAAGGCCGCCATGAAGGACGTCGTGTTCCTGCTCCTGACCCTCGTCTTCTTCGGCGTGTCCTGGCTCTACGTTCGCGCGTGCGAGCGGGTCTGAGGAGGCGCCGTGAGCGTCGAGTACGTCGTCGGGTTGCTCCTCGCGATCGCGCTGCTCGGCTATCTCGTTTACGCGTTGCTGAAGCCCGAGAAGTTCTAGTGAGGACCGCGTGACCCTCAACGGGTGGCTCCAGATTCTCGTCTTCGCCGGCGCGATCCTCGCGCTCACGAAGCCGATGGGCGCGTACTTGCACCGCGTCATGGAAAGCGACCGCCATCCGCTCTCCCGCCCCTTGGGCTGGCTGGAGCGCGGGATCCTGCGGTTCTGCCGCGTCGACGGCGCCGAGCAGACCTGGCCGCAGTACGCGATCGCGGTGCTCGTCTTCTCCGCCGCGACGCTGATCGTGGCGTATCTGATCCAGCGCCTCCAGCTCTTGCTTCCCTGGAACCCGCAGCATCTCGGCCCGGTGGAGCCGGGCTCGTCGTTCAACACGGCGGCCAGCTTCACCACCAACACGAACTGGCAGGGGTATTCCGGCGAGACGACGATGAGCTACCTGTCCCAGATGGCCGGTCTCGCCTGGCACAACTTCATCTCGGCCGCCGCGGGGATCGGGGTCGCGATGGCGCTCGCGCGCGGCCTCACGCGCGCGGGGGACGGGAAGGGGCCCGGGACGATCGGGAACTTCTGGGTGGACCTGACGCGCGCCACCGTCCACGTGCTCCTGCCGCTGTCCTTCGTGTTCGCCCTCGTGCTCGTCTCGCAGGGCGTGATCCAGAACCTCTCGCCGTATCGCGAGATCGCGACCGTCGAGGGCGGCAAGCAGGTCCTCGCGATGGGCCCCGTGGCCTCCCAGGAAGCGATCAAGCAGCTCGGGACGAACGGCGGAGGGTTCTTCAACGCGAATGCCGCCCACCCGTTCGAAAATCCCACGCCCCTGTCGAACTTCGTCTCCATGCTCCTGATCTTCTTGATCCCCGCGGGGCTGACGCACACCTTCGGCCGGATGGCGCGCGACCGCCGCCAGGGATGGTCGATCTTCGGCGCGATGGCCGCCCTCTTCTTCGCGGGGGTGCTGGTCGCGTACGCCGCGGAGGCGGCGGGAAGCCCCCTTCTCGAGCGCGCCGGCGCCGCGCACGGTCCCGGGAACATGGAGGGGAAGGAGGTCCGGTTCGGCGTCGCCAGCTCGGCCCTGTACGCGACCGTGACGACCGACGCGTCCTGCGGCGCCGTGAACGCGATGCACGACAGCTTCACCCCGCTGGGCGGGCTCGTTCCGCTCTTCAACATCCAGCTCGGCGAGGTTGTCTTCGGAGGGGTCGGCGCCGGACTGTACGGGATGCTCGTCATGGCCGTGCTCGCGGTCTTCATCGCCGGCCTGATGGTGGGCCGGACCCCGGAATACCTCGGGAAGAAGATCGAGACCCGCGAGGTCAAGCTGGCGATGCTCTACGTGCTCGTCTTCCCGCTGGTGATCCTCGTCGCGGCCGCCTGGTCCGCGGTCGCCCCCTACGGCCTCTCTTCCCTCGCGAACGCGGGACCGCACGGCCTCTCGGAGATCCTCTACGCGTACACGTCGGCGGCGGGGAACAACGGATCCGCCTTCGCCGGCTTGAACGCGAACACCGGCTGGTACAACGTGACGCTCGGCCTCGTCATGCTCGCCGGACGGTTCTGGATGATCGTTCCGGCCCTCGCGATCGCCGGGGTCCTGGCGGGGAAGAAGGCCGCGCCGCCCTCCCCCGGAACGCTGCCGACGACGGGCCCCCTCTTCTCCGGGCTGCTCGTAGGCGTGATCGTCATCGTCGGCGCGCTGACGTTCTTCCCCGCGCTGTCCCTCGGCCCCGTCGTCGAGCACTTCCTGGCGGCGGCGGGAAAGGTGTACTGAGATGAGCCGCCGCGACGTCCGCGCCGTCTCCGCCTGGGAAGGCCCGCTGATCCGCGCGGCGATCGCCGACAGCCTGCGGCGCCTCGACCCGCGGGTGACGATCCGCAATCCCGTGATGTTCGTCGTCGAGGTCGGGAGCGTCCTGACCACGCTCGTCGGGATCCGGGATCTCGTGGCCCCGACGGCCGGAGCGCAATCCCCCGCCTTCACCCTCCAGGTCGCCGCGTGGCTGTGGTTCACCGTGGTCTTCGCCAACTTCGCCGAGGCGCTCGCCGAGGGGCGCGGGAAGGCGCAGGCGGCCGCGCTGCGCGGGCTCCGGCAGGAGACGACCGCGCGCAAGCGCCTCGGGGGGAAGGAGCTGAAGGTCCCGGCGTCGACGCTGCGCCGCGGGGACGAGGTCGTCGTCGAGGCGGGCGAGGTGATCCCGGGAGACGGCGAGGTGATCGAGGGGATCGCCTCGGTCGACGAGTCGGCGATCACGGGAGAATCCGCCCCCGTGATTCGAGAAAGCGGCGGCGACCGCTCCGCCGTGACGGGAGGCACCCGCGTTCTCTCCGACCGGATCGTCGTGCGGATCGGCGTCGATCCCGGCGAGTCGTTCCTCGACCGGATGATCGGACTCGTGGAGGGGGCGAAGCGCCAGAAGACCCCGAACGAGATCGCGCTCCACGTCTTGCTGTCCGGGATGACGATCATCTTTCTCATCGCGTGCGTGACCCTCGTCCCGTTCGGGACCTACTCCGGCCTGAGCTTTCCGGTGCCTCAGATCGTCGCGCTCCTCGTCTGCCTCATCCCCACGACGATCGGCGGATTGCTCTCCGCGATCGGGATCGCCGGGATGGACCGGCTGATCCGCCACAACGTCATTCCGACGAGCGGGCGGGCGGTCGAGGCCGCCGGGGACGTCGACACGATTCTCCTCGACAAGACGGGGACGATCACGCTCGGGAACCGCATGGCGACCGAGATGATCCCCGCGGCGGGGGTCCGCGTGGAGGAGCTCGCCGACGCGGCGCAGCTCGCGAGCCTTGCCGACGAGACCCCCGAAGGTCGATCCATCGTCGTGCTCGCGAAGGACCGCTACGGCCTGCGCGGGCGCGAGCTGACGCACCCCGAGGCCCGCTTCGTGAAGTTCTCGGCGCAGACCCGGATGAGCGGGTGCGACCTGAACGGGCGCATCGTGCGCAAGGGCGCGGTGGAGGCGATCGCCGGCCACGTCGCCTCGCTCGGCGGCAGCCTCGCTCCGGAGGTCGAGGCTGCGGCGGCGACGATCGCGAAGTCCGGCGGCACCCCGCTGGCCGTGGCGGACGGCGCGCGGGTCCTCGGGCTCGTGCACCTGAAAGACATCGTCAAGGGCGGTCTCAAGGAGCGCTTCGCGCTCTTCCGCGGGATGGGCCTCAGAACGATCATGATCACGGGAGACAACCCCCTCACCGCGGCCGCGATCGCCGCGGAAGCGGGGGTCGACACGTTCCTCGCCCAGGCGACGCCCGAGACGAAGCTGAGGCTCATACGGGACGAGCAGGCGAAGGGAAAGCTCGTCGCGATGACGGGCGACGGCACCAACGACGCCCCCGCCCTCGCCCAGGCCGATGTCGCGATCGCGATGAACACGGGGACGCAGGCCGCCCGCGAGGCGGGGAACATGGTCGATCTCGACAGCAATCCAACCAAGCTCCTCGAAGTCGTCGAGGTCGGAAAGCAGCTCCTGATGACGCGCGGGTGCCTCACCACGTTCTCGATCGCGAACGACGTCGCGAAGTACTTCGCGATCCTCCCCGCGATGTTCATGACGGCCTTCCCGCAGATCGCCCCGCTGAACGTCATGCGCCTGGCGAGCCCGCCGAGCGCGATCCTGTCCGCCGTGATCTTCAACGCGCTCGTGATCGTGCTGCTCATCCCGCTCGCGCTGCGTGGCGTGCGCTACCGGCCGCTTCCGGCCGCGACCCTGCTCCGCCGCTCGCTCCTGATCTACGGCGTCGGAGGCGTCGTCACGCCGTTTCTCGGGATCAAGCTCATCGACTTGGTCCTCGTCGCGCTGGGCCTGTCATGAAGACGATCTGGGTCGCCGTCCGGATGACGCTCGCGACGATCGTCCTGACGGGCCTCGTCTACCCCCTGGCCGTCACCGCCGTCGCGCGCGTCGCGTTTCCCCGGCGGGCTTCGGGGAGCCTCGTCGAGAGCCGGGGCCGCGTCGTCGGCTCCGCGCTGATCGGCCAGCGGTTCACCGGCCCCGGATACTTCCAGCCGCGCCCCTCGGCCGCCGGAGACGGGTACGATGCGGCGGCGTCCTCCGGATCGAACCTGGGGCCGACCTCGAAGGCCTTGCGCGATCGCGTCGTCGCCGAGGTGGAGCGATTGCGGCAGGCGAACCCGGAGGCGCCGCGGGAGGTCCCGATCGACCTCGTGACCGCCTCCGGAAGCGGCCTCGACCCGCACATCTCCCCGGAAGCCGCGGAGTGGCAGGTGCCGCGCGTGGCGCGCGAGCGCGGGGTCGATCCGGCGCGGATCCGCGCGCTCGTCGCGGCCCGCACGGAAGGACGCACGCTCGGCCTCCTCGGCGAGCCGCGGGTCAACGTCCTGCTCCTGAACCTCGACCTGGACCGGGAGCCCGGAGCCTCCTAGACGGAGTCGGGATCGCCCGGCATTGTCGGCGGTCGGCCCCCGAACTATTTGGCCGTTCCTACGAAACTCGCCCTTGCCTTCGAAAGCGCGAGACGTACATCACACGTCTCAATGACGCGAGGCGTCCCCCGGCGACCTCGCAGGAGGCTCCACCGATGTTGCGCTCCCCCCGCGCTCTCCGGCTCGCAATAGCGCTCTTCTTCCTGCTCGCCGTTTCGCCCGGCGCTCGCGCGCTGATCCACACGGGCGGCGTGACCACGGGCACGATCGCCGGCGTCGACGTGTACGACACGACGAATCCCGCGAGCCCCGTGCTGACGGATCAAACCGAGACTCTGTCGCCGACGGGCGCGTTCACGCTCGTCCACGATTCGCTGTTCGTGGCGACCGGGCTCAACGTGCGCCGGTACGACAGCCGCGACATCTCGGGACCCGCGCTCGGCACCTGGGCGGCGGGAAGCCAGGTCCTGGCACTCGCGGACGGCCCGCAGCGCGGCCTCGTGCTCGTCCTCGATTCGTCGCAGCTCTCGCTCGTCCGGTTCCCGGACGCCGGCGCGCCCGTGCTCGTCTGGTCGATGCCGATCGACGAGAGCGCCGCGGGATCGAATCCCGGACGGATCGTGCTCCGCGACGGCGGCCGCGCCTATGTCGCCGACGCCTCGATCCCCGGCATCCGGGTGATCCTGGTGGACCCGCTTCAGGCGCCCGTGACGCTCGCGACCTACGCGAGCCCGGACGGCGTCATCCACGATATGTCGCTCTGGGGCGGGCGGTTGACGCTCGCGACGGACGCCGGCGTGACGGTCGTCGGCGTGACCGGCGCGGACCAGCCCACGCTGTCCCGCCTCGGGTTCCTTCCCACGAGCCAGCCGCCCTCGCGCGTCGACGCGAACTCGCGGTACGCGCTCGTCGGAAACGGCCAGGACGTCACGGTCGTTGACGTCGATCCCGCCAGCGCCGGGTTCCTTTCCGGCACACTCGATCAGTGGCATGCCGCGTCGAGCGTTGATGCCGTGCGCCTCGACAAGGCCGACCGGGCCTACGTGCTCCTGCCCGGCGGGTACGAGATCCTGGGGGTTGGGTCGTTCGGGGGCCGGTAGGCGGCCCGGCCCGCGTCCATGAAGGGCGCGGGCCGGCCCGTCATCGGTTCCCCCTCACGTCGTACTCGAAGTCGGTCCCCGGCACCGCCTGCGGATCGTCGTAAGCGAACCCCGTCAGCGTCGCGATCGGCTGGAACGCCCCGATTCCGCGCGGCCTACGATAAAGGGTGTAGCTCGACGGCGGCGACGCCTCTCCCCACGGCGGCGCGGTCCAGCTGATGTGGAGGCCGATCGAGATCCGGTCCACCTTCAGCGTCGCCTGTCCGATCGCCTGAGAGCTGTTGAGCTCCTCGGTCTCGCACTGGGCCGTCACGCACTGGTCGAACGTCCTCCCCGGATTCGCAAGCAGGGCGTTCGCATCGTCGATCGACTGGCCGGCGTACGTGTGATTGGTGCAGGACGACTGGATCGGCTGGCCGAGGAGCAGGCCGCCCCGGCAGTGGTTGAGCAGCGCCCCCATGAGCTGCGACTCGGCCTGCTTGCACTTGTCGCTCGAGTCGTCGAAGTGCATCACCGTGCAGATGTCGCCGACCGACTTGACCCACGCGAAATCGGACCAGTCGTTGACGCAGTCGGCGTTGGCCTGGGTGAGCTGGTCGCCCGGGAACGGGGCGTCGCACAACCGCTTGAAGTACCCGATCGTCCGGATCTCGGAACAACCGCCGGCAGGGAAGGGGCCGCCGACGCAGACTCCGCCGCTGCACTGGTCGCCGATGGTGCAGATGACGCCGTCCTCGCAGGCGACGGAGTTGTTCGTGTGCGTGCACCCGGTGGACGGGTTGCAGCCGTCGTCGGTGCATGCGTTGTGATCGTCGCAGACCGTGGGCGAGCCGCTCACGCACACGCCCGACTGGCAGGCGTCGCCGCTCGTGCACGCGTTCCCGTCGCTGCACGCGGTGCCGTTCGCCTTGGCCGGGCTCGAGCACGCACCGGTCGCGGGATTGCACGCGCCGGCGGAATGGCACTGGTCGC
>DATKHQ010000151.1:0-4536 GCA_035510175.1 Candidatus Sulfotelmatobacter sp.
AGCGCGCGGTCGGCGATCCACACGCCGACCTCGGACGCGTACAGCTTCGCCATCGCCGACTCGGCGGTCGTCTTCGCCCCGCGGTCCTTCAGCCAGGCGGCGCGGTAGACGAGAAGGCTCGCGGCGTCCAGACGGGTCGCCATGTCGGCGAGCATCTGCTGGATCGCCTGGAACTCCGCGATCGGCTTGCCGAACTGCTCCCGCTGCTTCGCGTAGCGGATCGCCGCGTCGTACGCGCCGCGCGCCATTCCGAGTGCGAGCGCCGCGATCGAGATCCGGCCGCCGTCCAGGATCCTCATCGCGTCGACGAATCCCTCGCCCCGCCGCCCGACGAGGGCGTCGGCCCCCACCCGGCAGTCGTCCATGATCACCTCGGCGGTATCCGAGGCGCGGAGGCCCATCTTGTTCTCTTTCTTGCCGGGGCGGAACCCGGGGGCGCCCTTCTCGATCGCGAACGCGGAGATCCCCTTCTGCGCCCTCCCGGGATCGGTGACGGCGAAGACGATGGTCAGGTCGCCGACCGACCCGTGGGTCGTGAAGGTCTTCGAGCCGTTCAGGATCCAGCCGCCTCCGGGCGCCTCGCGCGCGGTCGTCTTGGTCCCGCCGGCGTCGCTGCCCGCCGTCGGCTCGGTCAAGCTCCACGCGCCGATCCACTCTCCCGAGGCGAGCTTCGGGACGTAGCGCGCGCGCTGCGCGTCGCTGCCGCACGCGAAGACGTGGTTCGTGCAGAGCGAGTTGTGGGCCGCGACCGAGATCCCGATCGAGCCGTCGACGCGCGAGAGCTCCTCGACGATCAGCACGTATTCGATGTACCCGAGGCCCGCGCCGCCGAGCTCCTCGGGAAACAGGACGCCGTAGTACCCCTGCGCGGCGGCCTTCTTCACGAGCACGCGCGGGAACTCCTGCGTCTCGTCGTACACCATGACGTAGGGCTTGATCTCCGCCTCGGCGAACTCGCGGACGGAGCGGCGGAGCATCTCCTGTTCTTCGGTCAGGGCGAAATCCACGGGCGACCTCCCGGATGGCGCGCGCTTCGATTATAGATTCAGGCCCTCGCCCTCAGGGCCCGGATGGCCCGCTCGATCCCGGCGTCGTCGACGTCGAGGTGCGTGACGAAGCGGACCCGGCCGTAGCCCATCATGCCCGCGAGAACGCCGCGCGCCTTGAGGTCCTCGATCACCGCCTCGGCGCGCTCCGGGGGATCGACCTCCACGATGACCATGTTCGTCTCGACCTCCGCGGGGTCGATGCGGAACCCGCGCGTCGCGGCGAGCGCCTCGGCCAGGCGCTTCGCCCGGACGTGATCGTCGGCGAGGCGCTCCCGGTTCTCGCGCAGCGCCACAAGACCCGCCGCCGCGATCACGCCGGCCTGCCTCATCCCACCGCCGAGGCGCTTGCGGATGACGCGGGCCTCCCGGATGAGCTCCGCGCTGGCGCACAGCATCGAGCCGACCGGCGCGCCGAGCCCCTTCGAGAGGCAGAACATGACCGAGTCGAACCCCGACGCGACCGCCGCCGCGGACTCCGAAAGAGCCGTCGCGGCGTTGAAGATGCGGGCTCCGTCGAGGTGCGCGCGGACGCCGTGCCGGCGCGCGGCGTCCAGCAGCGCCGCCTTTCGGGACTGCGGCAGCACGGTCCCGCCGGCGTGATTGTGGGTGTTCTCGAGCAGCAGGAGCGAGACCGGCGCATCGTAGTACGGCTTCGGCCGGCACTCGATCTCGACCTCGTCGGCGTCGGGCGCGCCGCGCGTGCCCCTGAGCACGCGCGGGAGGACGCCCGCCCCGGCGGCCATGGCGGCGAGCTCGTAGTTGTAGATGTGGCTGTCGGCATCCACGATCGCTTCGGTGCCGCGTCGCGCGAGCAGCTGCACCGCGATTTCGTTCCCCATGGTGCCGGTCGGGACGAACAGCGCCGCGGGGAAGCCGACGGCGGCCGCGGCTTCCTCCTGGAGCCGCGCGACCGTCGGGTCTTCCCCGTAGACGTCGTCCCCGACCTCGGCTTCCGCCATCGCCCGGCGCATCGCGGCCGAGGGCTTGGTGACGGTGTCGCTCCTCAGATCGATGACGCCACCCATCTCCGCTCCCCGGTTCAGCGCAGCAGCTCGGCGAACAGCTCGTTCGACCGCACCCGCCCCGCGCGCGTGAGCGCCACGCGCGCGCCGAGCCGCTCGATCAGTCCCGCCGCCTCCGCCCGTTCCCACGCCGGAGCGAAGCGGGCTTGCACGTCCGCATCGTAGCGCGCCCCCAAAACGTCGAGGTCGACCCCCTCGGCCACACGCAGCCCCAGGAAGAGCGCCTCCTCGAGACGCCGGTCCCGGTCGTAGGGATCTCGATCGGCGACCGGGCTGCGGCCGGCGTGAACATCGGCGAGGTATCCGTCGAGGTCGCGGCGGTTCGTGGTGCGGACCCCCGAGACGTACGAGGCCGCGCCGAGGCCGAACCCGACGTACGGCTGGTCGGTCCAGTACTTGAGGTTGTGACGGGACCGCCGGCCGCCCCTCGCGAAGTTGGAGATCTCGTAGAGGGCGAATCCGGCGGCCTCGAGCGCGTCATCTGTCGCCTCGTAGGCCGCCGCCATCGCGTCCTCGTCGGCGAGCCCGATGCGTCCGTGGCGCACCGCGCGGCCGAGCGGCGTGTCCTTGTCGGACTCGAGGAGATAAACCGAGACGTGGTCGGGCCCTGCCGCGGCGATCCGGCGGACCGTCTCCGGCCAGCGGACCAGGTCCTCCCCCGGCAGTCCGGCGATCATGTCGGCCGACACGTCCGCGAACCCCGCCCCCCGGGCCGCCTCGATGGCACCCAAGGCCGCGGCCGCGTCGTGCGCGCGTCCGACGCGGGCGAGCACGCGGTCGTCCAGCGATTGCACGCCGACGGAGATTCGCGTCACGCCCGCGTCGCGGAACGCGCGCAGCGCCTCCGCCGTCAGCGACTCGGGATTCCCCTCGAGCGTCACCTCGGCGCCGGCGGCGACGTCGAACCGGAGGCGCAGCGCGGCCAGCAGGCGCGCGATCTGGGTCCCCGTCAGGCGCGACGGCGTGCCGCCTCCGAAGAAGACGGTGTCCGCCGGGCGCGGTGCCCCGGCGGGCGCGCGCTCGATCTCCCGTGCGAGCGCGCCGAGATACGGCTCGATCGTGTCGTCCCGCCCCGCGACCGTGGCGAAGTCGCAGTACGTGCAGCGCACCGAGCAGAACGGCAGGTGGACGTACAGACCGGCGCTCCCGGCCTCCGGCCGGCAGGTCCGCTCAGATGCGCTCGGCGTCATCGCGCGCCACCCACCCGGTCAGACCGTTCGGCAACGCCACCTGCAGCCATCCTTCGCGCTCCGCCTCGATCTCGACCGTGGTGCCCTCGTGCAGCGTGAACAGCGACGCGTTGTTCATTCCCGGTCCCGCGAGCGCGTCGACCGAGGGCTTGAGCACGACCGCGCGCGGCGTGCCGACGAGGCGGTCGTCGGTCGCGCGCCAGGAGAGGAACAGCAGTGCCGTCGCCGCGACCACCGCGCACAGCGTCCAGGTCCAGCCCGCCGTGAATCCCCCCCGGTGCGAGCCGCACCAGGTCACGATCGCGGCCAGGACCCAGACGCCGACGAGCACCAGCGCGGCCTGGCCGCCCGGACCCACGCGGTCCTGGAGCCCACGGACGGCCGCCACCGGGCCGGAATCGGACGGGTCCTCGACGACATCGCGGCTGCGCGAGCGGGCGATCGCCAGGTTTCCCGCGATGTCCCGGTCGGCCGGCGCCAGGCGGCGGGCCCGCTCGTAATGCAGGATCGCCGGCCCGAGCTTGCCGCGCTTGAGCTCGGCGTTGGCCAGGTTGTACTCGAGACGCCAGTCGGCGAACCCGTAGCGGAGCACCGCGCGGAAATCCTCGGCCGCCTCGTCCCACTTCCCCTCCCCGTAGGCCTTGCAGCCGCGGTCGAAGACGTCCTCGGGTGTCTCGGCTCGCGCGGGAGGCGCGCCGATACCCCCGGCGCACGCGAGCAGGGCAAGCGCGAGCGTCGCAAGACGGGTCCGGCTCACCAGGACTCCTCGAGCGCCTTCAGGATCCCGCGGGCCTCCCGCAAGACGTCCGCGCGCGCGCCGTCCCGCCCGGCGTCGGGGGTGAAGCGCGCGAAATCGCACGTCTCCAGGCAGCGATGGTAGCGGCTCCGCAACGCCTGGGGCACGCCTCCCCCCGCCAGGATCGCGTCGAGCTCGTCGTACTTGAGGCCGGCGGCCGATCGGTTCGCGCGGTCGGCCACGTAGTCCACGAGGCTGCCGGCGATCTCCTCGTGGAAGACCGCGGCATCCGCCGCTCGCCGTTCCGCACGCTCGAGGCGCTTCATCGCCGCGCGCGCGGCGCGGCGTCCGCGCGCGAACCCGCTGTCGGTGAGCAGGCGCTCCCGGCGGCGCCCGGCCCATATGCCGACCGGAACCGCGGCGACGGGGAGAACGAGAAGGGCCAGAAACCACGCGCGCCGCGAGAGCGGCGGCACGGGCTCGCGGAGGGGCCCGGACCGCGGCTTGACGAACGCGATGTCGCGGAGGTTCTGCTGCAC
>DATKHQ010000152.1:0-2897 GCA_035510175.1 Candidatus Sulfotelmatobacter sp.
CGGATGTCGGCCACGACTCCCGCTGCGATGTCGATCGGCTACGAGGTGCTCGTCACCCCTCTCCAGGTTGCCTCCGCGTTCGCGACCTTGGCGAACAACGGTGTGGCCGTTCCGCCACGCGTGGTCCTCGGGACACAGGACGAGGACGGCGTCTTCCGCCCCTCCGAGCCCCCGGAGACGAGACAGGTTCTCTCGACCCGCACGGCGACGACCATGACGAACATGCTCGAGGGGGTTGTCCTGCGGGGCACCGGCGAGAACGCCAAGGTCTCCGGATACCACCTCGCCGGAAAGACCGGCACCGCCAAGAAGGCCATTCCGGGCGGCCTCGGCTACACGACCAACGAGTATTTCGCGTCGTTCGGGGGGTTCGGCCCGCTGAGGGCTCCCGCGCTCGTCGGGTTCGTGCTGCTCGACACCCCTCGCGGGAGCTTCATCTACGGCGGCCAGATCGCGGCCCCGGTGTTCGCGCGGATCATGGCCGACGCGTTCGCCTACCTCCGCATCCCACCCGACGACGATCCGTGGAAGGCGCACGACGAGGAGCTGAAGGCGCAGGCGGCGAAGGACGCGAAGGCCAAGGCCGAGGCCGCGCGGCGCAGGAAGGGAAAAAAGCCCGACGTGGCCGATCAGCCCGGCGGCGACGACGCGGCGCCGGTTGTCGCCGCGGGACCCGGTCAGGTGCCAGATCTGCGCGGAAAGAGCGCCCGCGAAGCGGTGGCCGCGCTCGTCTCCCGCGGATACAGGGCGCGCATCGCGGGGGAGGGGGTCGTCGTCGCCCAGGCCCCGCCCGCGGGCACGGCGCTTGCGACCGGCGAGGCCTGCCTCGTATCCCTGGGAGCGCCGACCGTGAAGGAGACCCGATGACGCCGGCCCGGCCGCTGACGGCGCTGCTCGCGGACGCGCAAGTCGCGCCGCTCGCTCCGCCGTCCGCCGACCCGATCGTCACCGGGATCGCGATCGATTCTCGGTCCGTCCGGCCGGGAGACCTGTTCTTCGCGCTGCGCGGGAGCCGGGTGGATGGGACGCGGTTCGCCGCGGAGGCCGCGGCGCGGGGGGCGGCCGCGGTCGTCGCCGATTCTCCGGCTCCGGCGGCTCTCCCCGGCGAGGCCCCCTGGGTGTGGGTGGGCGAGGCTCGCCTTGCGATGGGGCTCGTGGCGCGCGCGTGGTGGTCTCGGCCCGACGAGTCGCTGACACTGGTCGGCGTCACGGGGACCAAGGGCAAGACGACGGTCGTGTACCTCGTCGAGGCGATCGCGCGCGCCGCGGGTCGCGCGGCAGGGAGGATCGGCACCGTCGGCTATGCGTTCGCCGGACGCGAGACGGCGGCCTCGCGGACGACCCCGGAAGCGACCGACTTCTACGCTCTGCTCGCCGCCATGCGCGACGCGGGGACCGAGGTCGTCGCCGTCGAGGTCTCGTCGCACGCACTGGCGCTCCACCGCGTCGCCGGCTGCCGCTTCCCGGTCGCCGCGTTCCTGAACCTCGGCCACGATCATCTCGAGTTCCACGGCTCGGCCGAGGCGTACTTCGAGGCGAAGGCCTCGCTATTCGACCGGCTGTCCGCCCACGACACGGCGGTCCTCCCCGCGGACGATCCGCTCGGCGAGGCCCTAGCGGCGCGCACCGCGGCGCGGGTCGTCCGCTTCGGCCGCTCGGAGCGCGCCGGCGTGCGCGTCACGGCCGAATCGGGGGAGCTTTCCGGCTCGACCGTGCGGCTGGAGATCCCAGGCGGCGCGCTCTCCGTGCGCACCTCGCTTCCGGGCCGGTTCAACGTGGACAACGTCGCGGCCGCCTGCGCGTGCGGCCTGGCGCTCGGATTCACTCCGGCGGCGATCGCCGCCGGCATCGAGAGCCTGCAGCGCGTTCCGGGCCGGCTCGAGCCGGTCCATGCGGGGCAGCCGTTCTCGGTGCTCGTCGACTACGCGCACACCGAGGAATCCCTCGCCGCCGTTCTCGACGCCGTGCGATCGCTGACGTCCGGCACGCTGACGGTCGTGTTCGGGTGCGGCGGGGAGCGGGACCGCGCCAAGCGCAAGGCGATGGGGCGCACCGCGGCGGCACGCGCCGACCGGATCGTGCTCACCTCCGACAACCCGCGCGGCGAGGATCCGCTCACGATCCTCGCCGAGATCGAGGCCGGGGTCGCGGAGGTTCCGGGGGCGCCCGCGCGCTCCGTCGTCGAGCCCGACCGCGACCGGGCGATCGCCGCGGGTGTTGCCGGCGCGCGCGCGGGGGACGCGGTTCTCATCGCCGGCAAGGGGCACGAGACGACGCAGACGTTCGCCGGCCGCGTCGAGCCCTTCGACGACCGGGAGGCCGCGCGCCGCGCGCTCTCTGCCATCGGCTTCACGGGAGGTCGCCGTGCCGACGCTTAGCGTGGGGGCGCTGCTCGACGCGACGGGCGGGACGCTGCTGGCGGGTGACCCGCGCACGCCAGTGACCTCCTACGCTATCGACTCGCGGAAGATCTCGCGCGGGGGCGCGTTCTTCGCGCTCGCGGGCGAGCGCACCGACGGGCACGCCTTCGTGGGGGATGCCGGCCGTCACGAGGCCGCGGTGGCGATCGTGGCGCGGCGGCCGGAGGGAAACGGCCCGCTCCCGGCCGCGCTCATCCAGGTCGACGACGTCGCCGCGGCCCTCGCGCGCTCCGGCGCGTACGCGCGCCAGAAGCTCCGCGCGCGCTTCATCGCGCTGACCGGCAGCGCCGGCAAGACGACCACCAAGGAGTTCATCGCGAAGGCGCTGGGCGCGAGCTTGAAGGTCCACCGGAACATCGGGAACCTCAACAACGAGCTGGGCGTCCCGCTCACGCTGCTGTCCTGCCCCGACGATGCGGAAGCCGCGGTGATCGAGATGGGGATGCGGGGCCCGGGCGAGATCGCGTTTCTCGCGCG
>DATKHQ010000153.1:0-5533 GCA_035510175.1 Candidatus Sulfotelmatobacter sp.
CCCCGCGGAGCGTCTCGGGGCCGCCATGATCGATCGGTACCTCGAGCTGAAGCGGCGGGAGGCGGTGTGAGGGAGTTCGCGCTGCGGTCGTCGCAGTTCCGCGCCGAGCGGGAAGCCACGTGGCGCGAGCTCGAGGCTCTCCTCGAGCGCTCCGACAGCCAGGGGATCGCGACGCTCGATGCCGCGGAGATCCTGCGGCTCGCCGTCCTCTACCGCCACGCGGTGGGCTCGCTCGCGACGGCGCGCGCCATCAGCCTCGACCGGAACGTGATCGACTACCTCGACGCGCTCGTGGCCCGCGCCCATCTGCGCGTTTACGGCTTCCATCAAGGGCCGGCGGCTGCCGTGTCGGAATTCGTGGGACGCACCTTTCCGCGCGCGGTGCGCCGCTTCTGGCCGCAGTGCGCCGCGTGCCTCGCGATCCTGATCGCCTCGATCGCGGGCGGTGCCACGCTCGTCTCCCGCGACGTCGATCGCTACTACGACATCGTCTCGCCGGCCGAGGCCGAGGGACGCACGCCCGCGGCGACGACGGAGGAGCTGCGGCGCGTGCTCTACCGGACGAGCGGGGGCGAGGCCTTCGAGCTGCAGGCGTTCGCCGCGTTCCTCTTCACGCACAACGCGCAGGTGGGCCTGCTGTGCGCGGCGTCCGGGATCGCGGCGGGAGCGCCCGTGCCGTACCTGATCGCCACGAGCGGGCTCGAGCTCGGCGCGATGGACGCGCTCTACCGCAGCCGCGGGCTGGGCGTCGAGTTCTGGGCCTGGATCCTGCCGCACGGGATCACCGAGATGCTCGCACTCGTGCTGTGCGCCGGCGCGGGCCTCGCGATCGGCACGGCCATCGTGTTTCCGGGCGAGCGGTCGAGGCGCGCCGCCGTCGCCGAGACCGGCCGGGCGGCGTCCGACCTCGTGCTCGGCGCCTGCGCGATGTTCCTCGTGGCCGGGCTCATCGAGGGCATCTTCCGCCAGTCGGTGCAGGCGCCCGGCATCCGGTGGGCGGTTGCCGCGGCAACCGCCCTCTCTTGGATCGGCTACTTCTCCCTCGCGGGGCGCGGGCATGGACGCGATCTGGCCTGATCCCTCCCCCGACGATCTGCCGATCGTCTCGCCGGACGGGACCACGGTGCGGTTCCGGCGGGCCTCGCTCTCGGATCGCCTCGCGGCGTTCGTGCTCGACCTTTTCCTGACCCAGCTTCTGACCTCGCTCGTGGCGCTGGTCTTCTTTCTTGCGTTGCACACCGCGGGACGGCAGCTCGCGATGGGCGTATTCGTCCTGGTGAGCTTCCTGCTGCGCAACGTCTACTTCGCCTTCTTCGAGCTGCTGTGGTCCGGCCAGACGATCGGCAAGCGGAAGCTGCGCCTCCGCGTGATCGCCCGTGACGGCGGGCCGCTCACCGGCCGCGCGATCCTGGCCCGCAACCTCACCCGCGAGATCGAGACGTTCCTCCCGCTCGTCGCGCTGACCGACCCGCGGCAGATCCTGCCGCTCGACCCCACGTTGGGGCTCGTGCTCGCCGGCTCGTGGTTCGCTGTGTTCGCGCTGCTCCCGGCGTTGAACCGCGAGCACCTCCGTTGCGGGGATCTCATCGGCGGCACCGTGGTCGTGCGCATGCCGACGACCGTCCTGCTCGCCGACGTCGCCGCCTCCGGTCGCGATGACGCGCTCGTGTTCACGCCGGAGCAGCTCGACATCTACGGCATCGAGGAGCTGCATGTGCTCGAGTCGGTCCTGCGGCGCGGCGAAGGCGCCGAGTCGTCGCCGGTGCTCGACGCCGTGCGGGATCGGATCGTGAGCAAGATCGGCTGGTCGGAGGTCGGCGACGTCTCGTCCCGGACATTCCTGCAGGCCTTCTACGAGGCGCAGCGGGCGCATCTCGAGCGCAAGATGCTGTTCGGGAAGCGCAAGCAAAGGAAGGATGGAGGCCGCTTGACAAAGTAGCTACCGGTAGCTACTTTCGTGTCATGGCAGACATCAGGACGGTCGGCGTCAAGGAGCTCAAGGACAATCTCAGCGCCTACTTGCGCGAGGTTCGCCGCGGCGTGCGCGTGCTCGTGACGGACCGCGACCGCGTGATCGCGGAGATCCGCGAGCCCGGGGCACGATACGAAGCCTCGGACGACGAAAACCCGATTCTCAACGAATGGATTGCGAAGGGGATCGTCACCCCCCCGTCGCGCCGGATGGGGCCGGTGCCGCGATCGCCGATAACGTCTCCTGAAGGGACCGCAGAACAGCTCTTGAAGGAGCTCCGGAAAGAGCGTTTCTAGATGGCGACGCTCTACCTGGAATCTTCCGCGGTGGTCGGTTGGTTGGTCGGCGAACCCCGGTCGCAGGAAGTTGCGCAGCAACTCGAATCTGCGGAATCCGTCGCCACCTCGGCGCTGACGTTTGCCGAGGTCGATCGAGCAATCGCCCGTCGCGCCGGGAGCGGCGAGCTCGCGCATCCGGATGAATTGACGCTTCGTGGCGTCTTGGCGCGCGAGCGCCGGCGTTGGCTCATCATGGCGGTCACCGAGACGGTTCTCGAGCGCGCGAGTCGGACATTTCCCGTCGAGCCGGTGGGAACTCTCGACGCCATACACCTGGCGACCGCGCTGATCCTCGTCGAAGCGCTTCCCGGGATCCGTATGCTGACGTTCGATCGCAAGATCGCCGAGAACGCGACCGCAATGGGATTGATTTGAGCGGTGGCGCTCGCGAACAGCGCTGCCAATCCGGACCCATTCGCTCCGCAGCGTTCTTGCCGGTTCTCGGTCACGCGGTAGGCTCTTTGCCAAACACAGGGCAGACCGGAGGTCCGAGATGAACTGCCGACATTGCGGCGAACAACTCGAGTGGACGCAAACCTGGCGCGCCGCGATCCTTCGCCACGGCCGAGCACGATGCCGGCGATGCGGACAGGGCTACAAGCGGGTCGAGTTCCCGAGGTGGTTCTACGCCCTGCTCGGCGGATCGCCTTGGGTGCTCGCAGCACTCGTGCAGGTTGCGATGGGCGCTCGTTTTTCGCTCGTGGGCTTCAGTGCGACGACGGCACTCCTCTACATCGCCATCCTTGCGGCGGCGCCCCTGTGGACCCGGCTCCGAGCTGTCGATGGATCGGCAGACACGTCGGCCGCCCGCCTTGCCCGACAGGTTCTGGGCCTCTAGTTCAGCGCGTCCTTGCAATCCTGCGAGGTCCAGCCCGCGCATTGTGCGTGGCAGAAGTTCGTGTAGCGGCATTTCTGCTTTCCGCACAGCACGGGCGCGTACGCGGTGCTGCAGCCGCAGCCGTTGCTTCCGGGGCACGACTTGGGTGGGGGTGCCGCGAGGAGCCCGCCGGACGCTGCCTGCAGAATTCCTGCGAGTATCGCCGCGGACACCAAACCCGTGATAGAAACTCTGAGCTTGCCCATGGAGCCTCCCTCACGGTGAAGATTCGCTCGGCCGCCGCCTTCGCCTTTCTCCTCCTCGCGGCCGGCTGCGTCCACGTGGTCCACGAGCAGGACCTTCTCCCCGGCGCCCAGATCAAAGCCCCGCCTCCGTCGATCCCGCCGAACCTCGAGGTCCAGGCCGCGGACGGCTCGACGCTCCGCGGCTACGCGTTCACCGGCGAGAACCGCCGCGCCGTCGTCGTCTACTTCGGCGGGAACGGCGAGATCGTCGGGCCGGAGGGGCGCCTGCCGGTATTCGCCGGACGGAGGAACGTCGACATCTACGCCGTGAACTACCGAGGCTTCGGTCCGTCGGGCGGCACCGCGTCACTCGCGGCGATCCACGACGACAGCCTCCGCGTCTTCGATGCGGTCGCGGCGCGCCCCGAGGTCCACGGCAGGCCGATCGTGGTCTACGGATACTCGATCGGCACGCTCGCCGCCCTCACGGTCGCGACGAGCCGCCCGGTGGCGGGCGTGATCCTGCAGGGCGCCCCGACCTCCGCCAAGGAAGTCGTCCCGACGATGAAGAACGCGATCCCCGCGCCGGCCCGCGGCGTCGTCAAGCTGCGCGCCTCCAAGGAGCTGGCGTCGCAGAAGCCTCAACCGATCGACCTCGCGCCGAAGCTGACGGCGCCGCTCCTCTCCCTTCACGGCACGGTCGATGACGTCGTCGCGATCCAGTTCGGGAAGAAGATCTTCGACGCCGCAAAGAGCGCGAACAAGACCTGGTGCCCCGTCGAAGGGGCCGGGCACGTCGACCTGTGGGGACAGCACGGCGACGCGGCGCGCGCGTGTTTCGATCGCTTCATCGCCGGCCTCGGCGCTTCGAGCTCACTCCCCTAGGCGGTACCCCACGCCGAGCTCGGTCCGGAGCAGCTTCGGCCGCGCCGGGTCGTCCTCGATCTTCTTTCGCAGCTCGGTCATGTGGACCCGCACGTGGTGCGGCGAGGCGCCCGACGTCCCTCCCCAGACCTCCTTCAGGATCTGCGCATGGGTCACCACGCGCCCTGCGTTACGCGCGAGATAGGCCAGCAGCCGGAACTCGATCGGCGTGAGCCGGATCTCGCGGCCGGAGACCTCTACCTCGCGCTTGTCGAGGTCGATGCGCAGCGGCCCCGCCTCGAGCACCGGCCCCGCTCCGGGCGAGCCGGTCGCCACGCGCCGCAGCGCGACGCGCATCCGCGCCAGCAGCTCGTCCAGGCCGAACGGCTTCGTGACGTAGTCGTCAGCTCCCGCGTCGAGCGCTTCGACCTTGTCCGCCTCGCGCCCCCGCGCCGAGATCACGATGATCGGCACCGCACTCCAGGTCCGCAGGCGCCGCGTCAGGTCGATCCCGTCGCCGTCGGGAAGCCCAAGGTCCAGCAGCACGATCTCCGCGTTGTGCGAGGTCGCCGCGAGCATCGCCGCCGCCGCGGTCTCCGCTTCGACGAGGCGGAACGGCCGCGCCGTCAGCGCCGCGCGCAGGAAACGCCGGACCTGCGGCTCGTCTTCCACCAGGAGCACGAGCGGGTCGTGGGCGCTCACGGCGCCGCCTCCGGCGGGGCCCCGCGCACCGGCAGCGCGATCGTGAAGACCGCCCCGCCCCCCGGCCGATTGTCCCCGCGGATCGTGCCGCCGTGGGCCTCGACGATCCCCTTGCAGATGGCGAGGCCCAGGCCCACCCCGCCGTGCCCCGCCGCCGGGCCGCGCTCGAACTTCTCGAAGATCCGCTCCCCGAAGCCGGGCGGAAGTCCCGGCCCGCGGTCGGCGATCTCCAGGATCACCTGCCCCCCCTGCTCGCGAGCGGAGATGTCGATCGGCGCGTCGGGCGGCGTGTGCTCGATCGCGTTGTCGAGGAGGTTCGTCACCACCTGCTCGAAGAGGACCGGGTCGACCTCTACCCAGGGAAGCCCCGGAGGGAGGGTGGTCGTGACCGCCCGCCCCGCAAGCCCCGCGTCGAGGCGCGTCAGCGCCACGCCCACCAGCTCCTCGAGCGGCACCCACTCCCGCTTCACCTCGATCGCTCCCGCCTCGAGGCGCGTCATGTCGAGGAGGTTCGCCACGAGCCGCTCGAGTCGCGCCGACTCCTCGCAGATCGTCGCGATCAGCTCCGCCCTGCGCGGCGCGTCGAGACCCGCAC
>DATKHQ010000154.1:0-2399 GCA_035510175.1 Candidatus Sulfotelmatobacter sp.
GCCGCCGGAACCGGGAGCTGGTCGCCGCCGCGTTCGCAGCGACGGCCGCGGCCGACCTGGCCTTGGAACAAGACGCCGTCGGCGCATCGGAGTGGCCGCATTCGGTCTTGCCGCCGTTCGACGAAGCGCTCCGCAGTCACGCGGCCCTCGCGAGGACCCCCGACGGCCCGGGGGTGGGCGAGGCGTGGCGCGCGTGCGCGACCGCCTGGCAACGGGTTTTCGAAGACCGAGCGTCCGCGGAGCAGGCCATCGAGCGCGGAAAAGCGCTCGGCGTCCAGGCACCGGCTCAGATGCTGTCGGCATTCGGTTCGCTCGTCCGAGCCGACCTCGCCAGCGACGCGCTGCGCCCCGGGGTGAGCGCCCGGGATCTCTCGGATGGAGGTCCCCTCGGCGTGTGGGTGGCGTCGCACCTCGCGGACGAAGTGCTGCGCGATCTCGACTACCGTTCGGGCGCGATCCACGAGCGCGACCGCGCGAGGAAACAGGTCCCCATCGTCGACGACTGGGTGGAGCTCGCCACCATTCATTCGAAGATCGAGAGATCGGCGGATCGTCTGGGCGACCTCTTCGTCCATTCGGCGTTCAGCTGCGTTCACGTTCGCGTGAGCAATCACGCCGCGAGGATCTACAACTTGCAGGAAGAACGCGCGATCGCGAACGCCGTGTTCCGCTGGCTCGCCCGGTATGCCGAGCGCGCCGGCGACGGGGAGGCCCTGGAGAGGTACCGGAAGAACCTCGCGTTGGGATTCTGAGAACGTTTCGGTTCCGCGCGCGTTTTTTCCTGTCACCAACTGCGCGCTCGCGTCATGACCTGGTGGAGCCGCCCGAGGGCCCCGGCCGGATGGACCGGGAGACAATGGGGCACGGATCGGGGCGGCGGGAGGCTCGAACATGCCAGGTCTCGGAGTGATGGAAGTGCCCGCGGGTGCGCGCCGCGCCGGATTGGTCTCGGTGGACGGCCGCTCCTACCCCCTCGAATCCGCCCGCGTCGAGGCGCACGCCTCGGGCGGAATCGTCCTGTCCACGCTGGTGCAGAAGTACAAGAACCCCTATCCCGAGATCCTCGACGTTTCGTACACGCTTCCGCTGCCGGCCGACGCCGCGGTGGTCGGCTATGTGATGACGCTGGGCGACCGCGTCATCCGCGGCGAGGTCCGCAAGCGCGCCGAGGCACGGGCCGAGTTCGAGAAGGCGCTCGTCGAAGGGCGCACCGCGGCGCTCCTCGAGCAGGAGCGCGATGACACGTTCACGCAGCGCCTCGGATCGCTGCCGGCGGGACAATCGGCGGAGATCACGATCGAGGTGCTGCACCCGCTGCAGTTCCTCGTCGCGACCGGCGGAGAGGGTTGCCAGTGGCAGTACCGGTTCCCGACGGTCGTCGGCGTCCGCTATCAGGGCGCAGAGGGCCGCGTCCCGGACGCCGAGACGCTCGAAGTCGACCGCTCGGAATCCTCAGGCGCCATCCCGACCCGCATCGAGCTCGCGCTCTCGGTCACCGGCGCCGACGGCGAGACGATCCGGCGCATCGATCCGATGCCGCTCGATCGCGATCTCGTCGTTCGCTTCCCCGCGGCCGGCCCGAAGATCGGCGCGCACCTCGTCGAGGGGACGGGTCTTCCGGGCGACAGCGGCCGGTACGGCCTCGTGACGATCACGCCGCCGAGCGTTCCCGAGGTCCAGTTCGCACGGGACGTGACGCTCCTCATCGATGCGAGCGGATCGATGTCGGGCCCTCCGATCGAGTGGGCGAAGGGTGTGGCGGCCGGTCTTCTCGACAGCCTGAACGAGGGGGATCGGTTCGAGATCATCACCTTCGCGTCGCGTCCGGTCGCTCTCACCAAGGGGCTCGTCCCGGCCGACCGGAACGCTCTCGACGACGCCCGGCGCGCCCTCGCATCCGTGAGCGCTTCCGGCGGCACCGAGATGGTGAAAGCCGTCATCGACGCGTTGAAGCCGCTCCGCCGGGGGTCGCAACACCAAGTCGTTCTGATCACCGACGGCCAGATCGGATTCGAGGACGAGGTCGTCGCCCAGGTCGTCCGTGCGCTTCCCGACGGCGCTCGCCTGCACCTCGTGGGAGTGGGTGCCGCCCCGAACCGGACACTCACCTGCCGCGCGGCGCGGGCGGGGCGCGGGACCGAGTCGTTCGTGTGCGGCAACGACGACCTGGAGGGAGCCGTCCGGCGCCTCGTCGTGGCTACCGCCCGCCCCGTCCTGACCGATATCCGAATCGAGAGCGCGGCGGTCCGGGGCGTCGCCGGTCAACACGTTCCTTCAGAACATCGTGCGTGCGCGCAAGTCGGTGGCGCTCTGCCTCGAAAGGAAGGGCGCATGAACGACGACCTCGAACTCATGCTCGAGGCGACCGCCGGAGCGTGGCGCGAGCGCGGAGCCGATTT
>DATKHQ010000155.1:0-2464 GCA_035510175.1 Candidatus Sulfotelmatobacter sp.
ACGACCGCGCCCTGGGGCGGATCCCCCGAGGCGACCCGGCGCCGGACCACCTCGCCGTTTCCGCTCCCGACCGCCGCGATCTCGATGTAGTCGGTGAAGACGGCGGGAATGCCGGCGATGTCCGGGCTCGCCGCGTCGGGGCCGTCCATCACCTGGACGTGCAAGTGCGGATCGACCGTGTTGCCGCTGTTCCCCGCCTGGGCGATCGAATCGCCGGCCCGCACCACCGATCCCTTCTTCACGCGCGGCGATCCCCGCTTGAGGTGCGCCAGCAGCACGTAGGCTCCGCCCCCCGCGTCGATCACGACGTGGTTGCCGTAGATCCACTTCGGATCGCGGGCCTCGTCCACGATGCTCTTGCGCGGGAAGTCGGTCATGCCCTCGTTGTCGGGGACGCCGTCGACGACGTCGACGACCGTGCCGTCGACCGGCGAGACGATCGTCCGGCCGAACGTCTCCGTGTCCGCGTTGACGTGCGTGGCCGCGTGAGAGGGGCTGACGCTACGCCCGCTCTCGTTGATCGCCACCAGGTCCCACGCGAACTCGCCGCCGACCCGGCCGCGGCGGTGCTGCGTCTCACAGGTGTGCCCCTGGGTGACGCGCCACGCCCCGCGAATCGGAAGCGACAGCGGGAACCCCGCGGTCTTCGCGCGCAGCACGACGTCGACGGACTGCGGTGCGTGGATCGTCCGGAGGCCGCGCCGCTGGACGAGATCCAGGGCGAAGCGCACGCGGTCGACCTTGGCGGAGGGGGGATCGAGGCACATCCCTCCCCAGGTGGCGTGCGCCCCGGCGTCGAGCGCGGGGTCGGAATCGAGCCCGGCGCGCACGAACAGCTCCGATCCGGACTCGAGGACGCCGACGACGGACTCGCCTTCGAGGTAGGTCACCCGCATCGCGGCGACGCGGACACGGCGGTCGGAGCGGTTCTTGACGTCGAGCGCGACCATGCACTCGCGCTGCGATCCGCTCGTCAGGATGTACGGCTCGGCGGGACGCGGGGTGACGACGAGCCAGGAATCCCCGGCTCCAGCGGAGCCGGGAATCCCGAGGAAGGCTCCGAGCGCGGCCGCGATGAGGAGCGGCTTCGCCACGAGCACCCCCAGACTCGCAGCGAGCCCGCGACCACGTTCGGTTCGAGCTTCGATGGGGGCTCTCCCGAGCTACTTCTTCTTGATGAGATCCTTCAGGGCCTTGGCGACCGTGAAGCGCACGACGGTCTTGGCCGGGATCTTGATCGCCTCGCCGGTCGCCGGATTGCGGCCCATCCGCGCCTTGCGCTTGACGACCTTGAACTTCCCGAGGCCCTTCATCGGCACGTCGCCGCCCTTCTTGATCTGCTTCTCGACGACCGTCGTCAGCCCTTCGAGAAACATCTTCGCGCTCTTGCGATCGGAGCCCGCAGCATCGGCCAGCGCCTGGATCAACTCGGTCTTCGTCATCGAAAATCCTCCAGAAAGTGGGGTCGAACGCGATCCAGTATGCGTATTTCCTAGAAAAAATCAACGGCAAAGCGCACGCAGGGAGTCGTGTACCGCGCGCGCGACGTTCTCGGGTCCCGCGGGATCCGCGTCGACGCGCAGATCCGCGAGCGCGTACGCCGCCCGGCGGCGCTCGTAGAGCGCGCGCCGCGCGAGCGTATCCTCGCGCGGCCAGAGGGGACGCCCGGCGGCACCTTCGAGGCGCGCGGCGGCGACCTCGAGGGAGGCGTCGAGCCAGACGGAGACACCGCCGGCGCGCACGACCGCGCGGTGCGCGAGGCTCAAGAACAGCCCGCCGCCGGTCGCGACGACCGTCCGGGGCCGGCCCGCGACCATGCGCAGCGCCGCGCTTTCCGCCTCGCGGAACGCCCCTTCTCCCAGCTCGTTGAAGATCTCCGGAATCGCGCGGCCCAGAGCGATTTCGACCGCGGCGTCGGTGTCCTCGAAGCCCCAGGAGCGTGCGGAGGCGAGGGCCTTTCCGACGGCCGTCTTCCCTGCCCCCATGAAGCCGACGAGAAAGACCGTAGCGTCGGGCTCGCGGCGCCCTCTCATCCGCCCCCCGCCGCCTCTCCCGTGTGTCCTTCGGGGCCGCGCTCCCCCGCCTCGACGGCAACCGGCAGCGTGTTCTCCGACGGGGTGACGGGGCACTGGAAGCGGCCGGCATCGCCGTACGCGCACGACGGGTTGTACGCCCGGTTGAAATCGAGCGTGAACGGGCCCCCCTCCGGCCCCTCGAGGTTGACGTACCGGCCGGCGCCGTAGGTCGTCTTGTTCGTCGTCTTGTCCTTGAACGGCAGGAACAGGCCGTCCCCGCCCGACCGGCTCGGCTGATCGAGCAGCCGATAGACCTGCAGCGTGAGGGGCTGCCCGTCACGCACGAACGAGACGCGGCCGTAACGCTCCGCCGGCCGCTGCGCTCCGCCGGTCGTGACGACCGTCAGCTTCTCGGGAGCGGGGTAGGTCTCGACGTACCCGGCGAAGTA
>DATKHQ010000156.1:0-4035 GCA_035510175.1 Candidatus Sulfotelmatobacter sp.
GCTCCCGAGGAGATCGGCGGCACGCGCGCGCGGGCGGCCGGCGCGCTTCCCGGCGTGTCGGCCGTCGTCGCCGGCGGATCGACGCGCCTCCTCTCGTCGCTCGCGGGTGTCGAGGCGGCGGTCGGAGCCGAGGTCGTCCTCGTCCACGATGCCGCCCGCCCGTTCGTGCGCGTGGCGACGATCGCCGCCGTCCTCGACGCGGTGCGCCGCCACGGCGCGGCCGTTCCCGTGATTCCGGTCCCAGACACGGTCAAGCAGGACGACGGCCGCGGGTTCGTCGCCGGCACGCTCGACCGCGCGTCGCTGCGCCTGGCGCAGACGCCGCAGGGGGCGCGCCGCGCGCTCCTGCTCGACGCCCTCCGGAAGGCCGCCGCCGACGGCATCGACGTCACGGACGAGGCCCAGGCGCTCGAGCGGGCGGGGTTCCCGGTGGCGGCCGTCGCGGGGGACCCGGGGAACGTGAAGATCACGACGCCGCGGGATCGCGACGAGGCGGAGCGTCGGATCTCGGGGGAGGCGCACGATCTGCTGCGGATCGGGCATGGGTACGACATCCATCGGTTCGGGGGAGGCCGGCCGCTGATCCTCGGCGGCGTGCTCTTCGACGGCGAGCCCGGCCTCTCGGGCCACTCCGACGCCGATGTCGTTCTCCACGCCGCGATGGACGCCGTGCTCGGCGCAGCCGGGCTCCCCGACATCGGGCACCGGTTCCCTCCCGGCGACCCCCGCTTCGCCGGTGCCAGCAGCAGCGTGCTGGCGCGCGAGGTCGTAGCAGAGGTCACGTTTCGCGGGTGCGCGGTCGTGAACCTCGACCTGACCCTGCTCGCCGAGCGGCCGCGCATCGGACCGCGCGTCGAGGCGATGCGCTCGGCCGTCGCCGCCTGCTTCGGAATCCCCGCCGCGCGCGTCGGGCTCAAGGCGACGACGCACGAAGGTCTCGGGGCGCTCGGCCGCGGCGAGGGGATCGCCTGCCACGCGATCGCGCTGCTTCGCTGGCGCCGGGACGCATCATGAGCGGCCCGCGGGTCCGTTTCGCGCCGTCTCCGACCGGATCGATCCACCTCGGAAACGCGCGGACGGCGCTCTTCAACTGGCTGGTCGCCCGCAATCGGCGCGGGACGTTCGTGCTCCGGATCGAGGACACCGACACGGCGCGCGAGCAGGACGGATCCGAGGAGTCGATCCTCGACGACCTGACGTGGCTCGGCCTCGTCTGGGACGAGGGTCCGGGCGTGGGCGGAGCGTACGGGCCCTACCGGCAGTCGGAGCGCCTCGAGACCTACCGCAATGCGGCGGAGACCCTGCTCGCGCGCGGCCACGCGTTCCGATGCTTCTGCGAGACGGCGACGCCGGATGCGGCGCGCGCCGCCGCGCACCACGCCGCGGGAGCGGCCGCCGGCCACCGGGATCCCTGCCGCGCGCTCGAGCCCGCGTTGGCTTCGGCGCGAGCGCTGACCGAGGACGCGGCGATCCGGTTCCGGGTCCCCGACCGGAGGGCCGGAGCGTCCCGCGCCGTGCGGTTTTCGGACCGGCTCCACGGCGAGGTCGAGGTCCCGCTCGCCCAGGTCGGCGACGCGGTCCTCCTCCGTAGCGACGGGCGGCCGACATACAACTTCGCCGTCGTCGTCGACGATGCGGCGATGCGGATCGATCTCGTGCTCCGCGGGGACGACCATCTGTCCAACACGCCGATCCAGGTGCTGCTCTACGAGACGCTCGGTCTCGCCGTCCCGGAGTTCGCGCACGTCCCGATGGTCCTCGGCCCGGACGGCGAGCGGCTCTCGAAGCGCCACGGCGCGACCTCCGTCGCAGCCTGGCGCGAGCAGGGCGTTCCGCCCGAGGCGCTGGTCAACGGGCTGGCGCTTCTCGGCTGGGCCCCGTCCGGGGACCGCACGATCGTTAGCCTCGACGAGATCGCCGCCGAGTTCGACCTCTCCCGTGTCGGCCGCTCGGCGGCGGTGTTCGACGCCGTCAAGCTCGAGTGGATCTCGACCCAGCACATCCACGCGCTTCCGGCCGCGCGCCTCGCCGACGAGGTGGGCCGGGCGCTCGTGTCCTCCGGCCGGATCGACGAGCCGGACCGCGCGCGGGCCGGGGGCTTCGTCGCCGCGGTGTCCGAGTTCCTCCGGCCCTCGCTCGCCCGCTTCGGCCAGGTCGGGGCGCTCTCGGAGCCGATCTTCCACCCGGGCGGCGCGCTCGATCCCGAGGCCCGCGCGATCCTCGACGCTCCCGGGACGCGGGAGGTGCTCTCGGCTCTCGCAAGGGCGCTCGCTCGTACGACCCCCCAGGATGCCGCCGCGTGGAACGCGGTTCGCACGGAGATCTCGCGGGAGACCGGGGCCGCGGGGAAGGCGTTGTTCCAGCCGGTCCGGGTCGCCTTCACCGGGCGCGGGCACGGCCGCGAGCTCGACCGGCTGGTTCCGCTGGTCGCCGCGGGGAGCCGCGAGCTTCCCGCGCGCGTCCCGGCGCTTGCCGCGCGCATCGCGCGCACGCTCGGCGAGCCGGCGTGAGCCGGCGCGAGGAGCCGCGCGCCGAGGTCCTTTTCGGCGTCCATCCGGTGACCGAGGCGATCGAGGCCGGGCGACGGGCCATCGACCGGGTGCTCGTCGCCCGCGAGGGTGGGACGCGCTCGCTCGGCAGGCTGCTGCGCGCCGCGCGCGAGAAAGGAGTGCCGGTGACCTACCTTCCCCGCGAGATCCTCGCGCGGAAGGTGGGCTCCCGGGCCGTTCACCAGGGGGTCGCGGCTGTGGTCTCCGCCGCGGCGTATGCGGACGCGGAGGCGCTTCTCGCGGCTGCCGCCGCGGATCCCGCGGCGCTCCTGCTCGTTCTCGACGGCCTCGACGATCCACGAAACCTGGGGGCGATCCTGCGCACGGCGGCCGCGGCCGGCGTCCGCGGGGTCCTCCTCGGAGCCGACGAGGCGGTCGGTCTTTCCCCCACGGTCGCGAAGACGTCCGCTGGCGCGATCGAGAAGGTCCCGGTCGCACGGGATCGCCACCTCCGGAAGCACCTCGAGGGCCTGCGGGCCGGCGGATTCCGTGTGGTCGCCCTCGATCCGCGCGGTCCGAATGGGTGGGATTCGGAATGCTATTTGGGCAAGGTGGTGGTGGTCGCCGGGGGTGAAGCGCGAGGAATCCGCCGCGGAATCCTCGAGGTCGCGGACTCCAGGATCGCCCTGCCGCTCTCGGCCGGAATCGAGTCCTTGAACGTCTCCGTGGCCGTCGGCGCGGTGCTGTTCGAGGCCGTGCGGCAGCGCCGGGCAGAGGGAAAAGCAGCGGGGCGCTGAGAAATGTTGGGAGCGGGTCTTGAAAGGCGGGATACCCCCTGTTAACATCTGTCGTTTGTCGAGCAGGCTGGCGTAGCTCAGAGGTAGAGCAACGGTTTTGTAAACCGTCGGTCGGGGGTTCAAATCCCTTCGCCAGCTCCACGAGGGTCGGCGGAGGGCCGCCGTCTCGAAGGAGCGAAGGGTGTCCCCGCACGACGTGAGCGACGAGAGTGTGGATGGCCTGGAGAGGTTCCCGAGTGGCCAAAGGGAGCAGACTGTAAATCTGCCGGCTTATGCCTTCGAAGGTTCGAATCCTTCCCTCTCCACCAGCCGGCGTGAAGCGGGAATGATCGGAGTCGCCGGACAAGACGTGCGCGGGAATAGCTCAGTTGGTAGAGCATCAGCCTTCCAAGCTGAGGGTCGCGAGTTCGAGTCTCGTCGCCCGCTCCAAAATGTAGCGCAGATTTGATTTGCGTTTGAGACTTGAGCGAGTGCGCAATCGGAGCAGGTTGCGTTCAGGCAGCCCGCGTAGCTCAGGGGTAGAGCGCCTCCTTGGTAAGGAGGAGGTCATGAGTTCAAATCTCATCGCGGGCTCCAGCAGTGGAAGATTGGTTCTATTCGTCCCCTAGATTCCACTAGTCCAAATGAGAGCAGGGACGAAAGAGGGCGAATGAGTTTTCTGATTGAGGAGCACCAGGAAAACCAATGAGTAAAGAGAAATTTGATCGCAGCAAGCCACACGTGAATATCGGGACGATCGGGCACGTGGA
>DATKHQ010000157.1:0-4510 GCA_035510175.1 Candidatus Sulfotelmatobacter sp.
AACCAGTCGACAGGGGTGCCGTGCACGACCGTCGACAGCGCGTTGTCGTCGATCCCGTAGTCGTTCCAGTCGATCAGGAACACCAGATTCGACAGCCCGAGCCCCCAGGCGGAGTTCTTCGTCTCGTGGGAGGCGCCCGGCGTCAGACCTCCCTCTCCCTCGACGACGAAGACCTTGACCTCGCCGGCACCGGCGAGCTTCAGCGCGAGCGCCTCCCCCGCCGACGGCGGCATCCCGTGCCCCGACGGTCCGGTGTTCCACTTGAGGAACAGCGTCTTTCCCTCCATCTCGGCATGTCCCGGCAGGCCGCCCCGCCGGCGAAGCCTCAGGAGGTCCGCGGGAAGAAGCGCCCAGCGCCCGCCGTCCGGAAATGCCAGCCGCGCGTTCCCGGCGTCCGCCGCGCGCCGGGCGATCTCGTTGAGCGTCGCGAGCGTCGCGTAGATGAGCGGGACCGTGTGCCCCGCGGAGAGGACCAGCCGGTCGCAAAACGGCCGCCACGGCCGGACCAGGTCGTAGCGCATGGCCCCGGAGAGCATCGTCGCGACCAGCGCGTGGACCTTCGACCGCGAGCCGCCGGGATGTCCCGACTGCCGGTGGTTGAGCATGAGGTCGATGCACTCGTCGACGAGGTCCTTGACGACCTCCCAGTGGGCGAACTCGGCGGTGGCGCGCGCGTAGAGGGCGTCGACGCCGCTGTCGGTTTCCTGGACGCGGCTCATCGCGTGTTCCTCTTCATGAAGGCGGCGATCCGCGACAACCCCTCGTCGATCGCCTCGAACGACGACGCGTACGAGAACCGGATGTGCTGCCCCTCGCCGGCGACCGGCGTTCCGAAGTGGATGTCGGCGAGAACGGCCACGCCCGCCTCGTGGAGCAGGCGCTTGCGAAGCTCCTCGCTGCTTTGCGCGCCAACGCGCTGGCACGCGTCCGTCACGTTGGGCCAGACGTAGAACGCCCCTCCGGGCTTCAAGCAGGTGAAGCCCGGGATCGCGTTCAGGCCCTTCACGATCCGGTCCCGTCGTTCCCGGAAGACGTCGCGCATGTGCTCCGAGGGGGCCTGCGAGGCATCGAGCGCCTCGACGACCGCCCACTGGTTCGGATGCGGCGGGCACGAGTCGGTGTTGGTGACCCAGCGCGTGAAGACGGGGGCGAGCGCGGCATTCGCCGCGTAGCCGATCCGCCAGCCGGTCATCGAGTAGGTCTTCGAGGCCGAATCCGCGATGATCGTCCGCTCGCGCATGCCCGGTATCGCGGCGATCGACTGGAACTCCCCGTCGTAGACGAGCGCCGAATAGACCTCGTCCGAGTAGACCCAGAGGTTCTCGTGAGGGGCCACGATCCGCGCGATCTCCTCGAGCTCCGCGCGGCTCAACAGATTCCCGGTCGGGTTTCCGGGGCTGCAGAGGATCAATAGGCGGGTCTTGGAGTTGACCTTGCGGGCGAGGTCGTCCATGTCGAAGTTGAACCCGCGCGACTCGCGCAGGGGAAGCGCGACCGGGACTCCGCCGTGCGCCTTGATCTGGGCCTCGTAGATCGGAAACCCCGGATTCGGGTAGACGACCTCGTGCCCCTCTCCCGGATCGACGACCGACAGGATCGAGTACCCGATGAACGGCTTTCCGCCGCAGCCGCAGACGACCTCGTCCGGCGTGACGGCAACGCCCCGCGTGCGCGTGAAGTAACGGGCGACCGCCTCGCGGAGCGGCTGGATCCCGGGAGAGGGCGTGTAGCCGGTCTTCCCCTCCGTGATCGCGCGGATGCCGGCGAGCCGGATGTGATCGGGCGTCGGGAAGTCCGGCTGTCCGATGCAGAACGAGACGATGTCCTTCCCGTCCGCGACCAGCTTGGCGACCTCGCCGAGAACGACGAAGGCGTTCTCGGTGCCCAGCTCACGTGAGCGCTTCGAGATGGGAAGCATGGCGTCCCTCCCTCCCCTTGAAAATCGATCCCCGACCCGGCGGCCTCGGATTCGGGACCGCAGGATCGGGGATTGTAGTGGCGGGAGAAAAGAACGGGCAAGATGCCAAAGGACCTTGCAGGGATCCTAGAGCGACACTCCGAAGAACCCGTGGGGGTTCCAGACCTGGATGTCCGGCGCGCCGGCCCGCGGCCCGTGGGGCGTGTCGTCTTCCTTCTCCTCGGGGATCACGGCCTTGACGTGGACGATCTTCTTGTCGCGGGAGATCTCGAGATCGATCGTCTTCCCCTGCCGGTCGCGGACCGCCTCGGCGAGATCGGAGGCGTCGGCCACGGCGTCGCCGTCCACCGAGAGAACCAGGTCGCCCACCTTCAGGCCGCATTTCTCGGCGGGCGTATCCGGGAGAACGCGCCCGATCAACACGCCCGCGTCCTTGCGCCCGCCCATCACCTCGCGCAGCTCCGGGGTCAGCTCGACGAGCTCGACCCCGAGAAGCGGCTTGTCGTTGCCGAGGACCCACACGCCGTGAGCCAGGGGGCCGTGGATCTTCAGCTTGCCGACGCCGTGCTCGAGCTCGATCTTTCCCTTGTCCAGATTGCGCAGGCTGTCCTCGAGGGCGCGCTGCTGCTCCGGGGTCATCCCCGGGATATCCTTCCCGTCCATCTTCCAGGCGTACGACCAGTTCGGACGCTCACCCATTTCGACCGTGAGCTTCTCGCGCTTGCCGGCGCGACGGACCTCGACCTGCACTTTGTCGCCGACCTTCGTGCCGCGGATCTTCTCGGTCAGCTTCTCGGGACCGCGCACGACCGCCGAGTCGAAGCCGACGATCACGTCTCCGTCCTTGAGGCCGGCCTTCGCCGCCGGGGAGTCCTCGATGACGCGGCGCACCAGCGCGCCGCCCTCGTCCGTGCTCGTGTCCTCCTCGACGTCCACGCCGAGGAAGCCGTGCTTCTGATCGTCGTCGCTCGTCGCCGTGCGGGCGATCGCGATCGTCCCGCCGTCTCCGACGCTCCGGACCTGGACGGTCTCGGAGGCCGCCGACTCCTTCGCGACCGCGAGGAAGAGGCCGAGAGCGAGGCACAGGCTGCCGCCGACGGCGGCCAGCACGGCGAGCGTTCCGGGGCGATTCCATTTGACGAGGCTCATGAACCGGGTCTCCTTGCGTGAACTCCGCGGCGGATCGCCCGCCGCTGCCTATCTGGTACGCGCCGAACGGCCGAAAGTCGACCGTGCCGGCTCCCCTCTTGTTTAGCATGGGGCGGGAGGTTTTCCGATGCCCGACCGTCCTTCCCTGGACAATCGCCTGGCCCTCGTCACCGGCGGGGGAACCGGCCTCGGCCTGGCGATCGCGGGATCGCTCGGACGCCGCGGCGCCCGTTTGGCCCTCGCGAGCCGCAGCGAGGCACACCTCGCCGCGGGAAAGGAAGCGCTCGCGGCGGATCGCCTCGCCGCGTCGACGCACGTCTGCGACGTGCGCGACGTGCACGCAGTCAGGCGGCTCGTGAGGACGCTCGAGGAGGAGCACGGAGGCGTCGACATCCTGATCAACAACGCCGCGGGGAACTTCGTGCGGCCCGCCGAGGAGCTTCCGGAGAAGGCCTTCGCCAACGTCGTCGACATCGTGCTCAACGGCACGTTCAACGCCTCGCGCGCGGCCGGCCGCGCCATGATCGAGGCCGGAAGGAGCGGCGTCATCCTGAACGTCGTCGCGACGTACGCGTGGACGGGCGGCCCCGGGACGATCCACTCGGCCTGCGCCAAGGCGGGCGTCCTCGCGATGACGCGCACGCTGGCGGTGGAGTGGGCGCGCCACGGTATACGCGTCGTCGCCGTCGCCCCCGGACCGTTCGACTCACGCGGGGCGGCGGACCGGTTGTGGCCGAGCGAGGACCTCGAGGCGCGCGTCCGTGCCGGGATCCCGCTCGCGCGCTTCGCCACGCGAGAGGAGGTGGCGGAAGCGTGTGCCTTCCTGGTCTCGGACGCGGCCTCCTACGTCACCGGCGAGTGCCTGACGATCGACGGAGGGGCTTCGCTGGGGAGAGGCTTTCTCGGGGAGACCGGGCCGGTGCCGCGGATCAGACGGAGGCGCTCGGAGCGGCCCCCGGAAGGTACTTGAGGACCTTGTCGCGCAGCGACTTCTCGTCGACCGGGGTCTCGATCCAGTCGTCGCAGCGGGACGCCGAAACCTTGTAGCGACCGCCGTTCCGGAGGCGGCCGAGAAGGAGGATCGGGGACTGCGCACCCGCCGGGGTCTCCTTGAGATCGCAGCAAACCTGGTACCCGAGCTTCCCGGGAAGGAGATCCTGCACCAGGGTCAGATCCGGGAGCTCCCGCTGGAATTCCTTCTCCGCGGCCTTCCCGTCGTGCGCGAGGACGATCCGCAGGCCGAGCTTTGCCAGCTCGGTCCGGATGCGCGCAATGCTACGCGGATCGTAATCGACGAGAAGTACGGTCTTGGCCATCGGAGAATCCACCCCACGCCTGAGGTATTGCCTGCCGGGGCTTCTTACGACGACGCGCCGCGCGGGTCAACGACGCAATGCGATACGCGGACCGGGACCGATGCCGAAAGCGTCGCACAAACTAAAA